>JALVZI010000313.1 GCA_027022125.1 Anaerolineae bacterium
GGCAGGGGGAGGGTGAAAATCCGGTCAGACAAATAGTTTATTCAAAATACTATCACACGCTGAACAGTTACAATCGCCGAATTGCTCACTTTTGAAACTTTGGACTTGAAACCAAAAACCTGAAACCCTGCTACCTTGCTACTTTGCAACCCTGCAACCCTGCAACCCTGCCACATTGTAACGCATTTGGCACACTTTTGAAAACCCGACCGGCAATCTGGAAAAAACCGCCCGTCGGTGTATAATCTGTTCAAATTGCACAAAAAGGAAGTGTTTTTATGATAAAAAGATTTATTGCTGTTGTTGTTTTTATGAGCATCCTTTTCACGGCAACTCACGTTTTTGGACTGAGCAACGGGCAGGAAATCATCGGAAACGGCGATTTGAAAATCACCATTCAAACCACCACCGGCGGCGGAACGCTATCTGGCATCACCGACAATGGGACAGCGTTGCTGGCTGCGGGCTCTCCGTTATTTTCTTTGACCATCACCGATATTTCAAACGACACTGATGAAACTATCGCGTCCACCGGCAACTGGGGCAGTGTTACGGTCGCCAACGACGGCACGCACGCGCGTATCGTTTTTTCAAACCCGGCAAGCGCAAATTTGCCGAGCAGTCTTGTCGCCACAGTCAGCATCACCGTGACCGATACCAAATCCCAATGGCATTTAGCCGTGACAGGCTTGGACAGCAATCATACTTTGGTGGACGCGGATTTCCCCGATTTGAATTTGAAAGCCGCCGGCAGCGACCAATTTCTGATTCCCAAATACTCCGGCACGCTGATTCCGAATCCCGTTGCCAATGCGATGGATTATGATATGTCATATCCGCGCGGATGGAGCGCCACAATGCCTTTCTTTGCCTATTATAACGATAGTTACGGCATTTATTTGGGCTTTCACGACCCACAGGCATCTTTCAAACGATTTCACATCAAAGCCGAGAGTGGTCATCTGCATTTTAGGGGGAATGTCGTGATTGCCGATAAAACACGCGGTGGGAATGATTGGGATATGCCGGGTCATTTCGAACTGGATATGTTCGATGGCGATTGGTTCGATGCGGCAAGCGTTTACAAAGATTGGGCATCGGCAAACGCGGAATACTATCCCCAAAGCACATCGGAACGGACGCTGCGGCAAAATGAGTTGGGCAGAATCGGCGTGTGGGGATATTACCAGCCAAGCAGTTCAACCACGATGACTACCATCAAACAAGATATGCAGGACTATATAAACTATTTTTCCGGCGTGCCGGTGGGAATCCACTGGTATCAATGGAATAATCTGCCCTATGATGACGACTATCCCAATTATTTTCCCGAAAGAACTGGCATGGCGGGCGTTGTCAGTGACATCCAACAATCCGGCAACGCCTATATTATGCCCTACATCAACGGCAGATTGTATGATACGGATTTAACGGGAGCGTGGGATTATGCCACCAAAGGACGCCCTTATGCCACCAAAAAGAGCGACGGGACGGTCTACACGCAAATTTTCAATAGTAACACCTTTGCGGTTATGTGTCCCACGCAAATTTCGTGGCAAAACATTATCACCGATGCCGCACAACAGCTGACCGATAGAATTGGGAGCAAAGGCATTTATATTGACCAAGTTGCCGCCGCCAGCCCGCTGGAATGTATGGACGCGAGCCATAACCATCCGTTGGGTGGCGGGCATTGGTGGCGAGACGGCTACCGCGATATGTTCAAAGCGGTTCACCAGGCGCTGCCCGCCGGACGTTTCGTTACCGTCGAAGGGGGTGCAGATTATATGGCTGACCAAGTTGACGGCTTTCTCACCGATGGTTGGTTGACCAATAATTTGGTTCCCGCTTTTCAGGTAATTTATGGCGGAAAAGTTCAACTTTTTGGCAAACGCACCGGCACATCTCGATACCACAACCAATCATTTTACTGCAAGCTGTCGCAGGCACTGGTGCAAGGGATTCAACCCGGACGAACCAGTTTGTGGATTGTCCACGACTCAAATGCCGATATTGCTGCGCCTTTTGTGAAAAAAATTGCCACCATGCGCTACAAGCTCAAAGAGTTTCTCTCTTTCGGCACCATGCTTCGACCTGTTACCGTCACCGGCAGCATCCCAAACATCACATCGAGTTGGACAGACCGCGGCACACCCACAGATGTTACCGTCTCCGCCATTCAGTCGTCCGTTTACCGGCATCAAACCAACCGGAGTGTCGCCTTTATTTTCGCAAACGCTTCCATGACCGATACGCTTGCTTTCTCATTCCATGTTGATGGCAGTCAATATGGTTTTCCCAGCGATGTGTATATTCAGGAGATTACAGAAACCGCCGATGGCACGCCGCAATTGATGAGCAACAGTTTTACAAAAACCGTCAATCTGGCGAATCTAGATTCAGTGGCGTATATCGTCTCGCCGGTAACTTTCGATGTGTTCTTACCTTTGATTTTGAAGTAATTTTGTCATTTGTCATTTGTTATTCGCTGATTCGTTGAATCGCTGAATCGTTGACTCGTGATGCGTGATGCGTATTGCGTGATGCGTGAGGCGTGAAAACGTGATGCGTGAAACTTGCCACCCTGCTACCCTGACTTTGGACATTAGACTTGAAACTTTGGACTGATTGATTGCAACTTGAACTTTGAACACCAACCAAACTCCGGACTTGAAACTATGACAAACACCCCCCTTCCCCCGCTCTCTCCCGTTCCCGAAAATATCGCCGAGTATTTGCAGAAATTTCTGCAAACCCCCGCCGACCCCACGCTAGAAGACTGGCTGGCGGAATTGCTGCGCGCCAGCAGTCATATCGCCACCGCCGATGCACTCCGCTGGCGGGTGCTGGTGATGGTT
>JALVZI010000314.1:0-2179 GCA_027022125.1 Anaerolineae bacterium
CCAAAACGCCCACCCCCGTGCCGCCCACCGATACCCCGACTCCGCAACCGCCACAAATTGGCGAGTTGCTGCAAAATGGCGATTTTGAAGCCGGTTTCGGCGAGGATGGTGTGGCTTTGGGCTGGCAGGCGTTCCGCAACGATGCCGCCACCGTGATTTTCGCCCCCGAACAGTGGCAGCCCGCCATTCACAGCGGCACTGCCGCCCAGCGCATCACCATCACCGATGCAACTCAGCCCAACCGGTATGCGGGCATTGCGCAAACGGTGTCAGTTGTGCCCGGAAAATCATACACGCTGACGCTGTTCGGGCAGGTGCGCAGCACTTTCGGCGATGTGGAAAAAAGCAATTACGGCTATCGGATGCAATATGCCATCGACTGGGCTGGCGGCGCCGATTGGCAAGCCATTCCCGATGATGAGTGGATTGAATTGCCGTGGGATGAGCAGTTGATTGATGGCGACAATATGTTTTTCCTCGATTATACTACTGCGCTTGTGCCACCGGCGGACTCGCTGACGCTGTTCATCCGCGCGTGGAACAAATGGCCCGACCAACTGGAAGCGCAATACACGCTTGATTCGTTGAGTTTGGTTGGCGAACAACCGGCAATGCTCGGCGAACCGCTGCCGGAAACGGGCGGCGCATCGGCTGCCCCGCCGCCGACCTCTGACCCGCGTGTGTGGGGGGGTGCGCTGTTTGTCATCGCGCTGCTGGGTGGCGCACTGTGGCAGCAGCGACGGCATTCGGCGGTACGAAAATAACCGTCCCGCAGAGATTTTCAGTGAATACAACGAAAATTTTAAATGGCGTGCCAAAGTCAAAAAAATCACCCGTTGTTTTTATGATGTCATTCCCGCGAAAGCGGGAATCCATTATGTTCCGCGATGGATTCCGGACATTTCCCTGCGGGAAATTCCGGAATGACATTTAAAATTCGTGAAATTTGTGAAAATTCGTGGCTGAATTTCAGCCATATAAAAAATTCCAACAAATCCAGTGTGTGAAATGCGACAATCCATCACCGCGTTTCACACACTTTTTTTTGCATTTATCCGCCATTTTATTGCGAAATTTTCCGCAAACACGTATAATTTCCGCGTACCATCAGTTGAATAACATTAAAATCAAAATGTACAAGGAGGTATTTTATGAAAGCCTTGCTGGAGAAATTACACCTGCAAGATGTGAATCCGGGTGCGTGTGCCGGACCCGATGAGTGGATTACCGACCCCAACGGCAAAAAATTGGTATCATACAGCCCCACCACCGGCGAACCGATTGCCTCGGTGGTGCAGGCAACCCGCAGCACTTACGATTATGTGGTCGGCAAAGCGGCAGATGCCTTCAAAACGTGGCGGTTGGTTCCTGCACCGGTGCGCGGGCAGATGATCCGCGAGTTGGGCGACGCCCTGCGCGAATATAAAGAGCCGCTCGGTGAGTTGGTTACACTGGAAATGGGTAAAATCAAAGCCGAGGGGATGGGCGAAGTGCAGGAAATGATTGACATCTGCGATTTCGCTGTGGGGTTGTCCCGCCAACTTTACGGGTTGACCATGCAATCGGAGCGCCCCGGTCACCGGATGTACGAGCAGTGGCTGCCGCTGGGACCCATCGGCATCATCACTTCCTTCAATTTCCCGGTTGCCGTGTGGGCGTGGAACTCTGCCGTCGCCGCCGTCGCGGGCGATACGATGATCTGGAAACCGTCATCCGGCGTGCCGCTGAGCGCCGTCGCCGTGCAGCATATCGCCAATAAAGTTGCCGCCGATTTCGGGTATCATGGTATTTTCAATTTGGTTATCGGCAGTGGCAGTGAAATCGGGCAGGCGATGAACGAAGATTTCCGTCTGCCGCTCATCAGTTTCACCGGCTCGGTAAAAATGGGGCGAAAAGTCGGTATGACTGTTGCCGGACGATTGGGGCGCACTATTTTGGAATTGGGTGGCAATAACGGCATCATCGTCACCGAAAATGCAGATTTGGATATGGCAGTGCGGGCAATCCTGTTCGGTGCGGTGGGAACCGCCGGGCAGCGCTGCACCACCACCCGCCGCATCATCGCCCATAAATCGGTGGCGAAAGAACTCACCGACCGGCTGGTGGATGCGTACAAACAGGTTCGCATCGGCGACCCGCTGGATGACAGCACGCTGATGGGTCCGCTCATCAACAAAGG
>JALVZI010000314.1:2189-2846 GCA_027022125.1 Anaerolineae bacterium
TTGCCAAACAGCACGGCGGAAAAATCGTTTATGGTGGAAATCGTCTGCCGGAACTGGGCGAAAATTTTGTCGAACCGACCATCATTTTGATGCCGGAACAAATCCCGCTGGTGTGCGATGAGACATTCGCGCCGATTCTGTACATTATGGAATACGAAACGATGGATGAAGCCATCGAACTGCACAACGGGGTTCCGCAGGGGCTTTCCAGCGCGATTTTCACCAACAATCTGCGCGAAGCCGAACAATTCCTGTCTCCGGCGGGTTCCGACTGCGGTATTGCCAATGTGAACATCGGTACCAGCGGTGCGGAAATCGGCGGGGCATTCGGCGGCGAAAAAGAAACCGGCGGCGGGCGCGAGTCCGGTTCGGATGCGTGGAAAGCGTATATGCGCCGCCAAACGAACACCATCAACTATTCAACCGAATTGCCGCTGGCACAGGGTATCAAATTTGGATAGAAATGCGGGGTAGGAAGCAAGGAGCAGGAAGTAAGGGGCGTATTTCAAACCGATTTCATCCTGGTGCAAAATCAAGCCGGATATTCGTTTGATATGTAGGGGCGACCCTTGTGGTCGCCCGGAACAGGGCAGTCACAAGGGCTGCCCCTACGATTTTTCGAGAAAATTAGGCTTGTTGCCGATAATGTTTGTTGGT
>JALVZI010000315.1 GCA_027022125.1 Anaerolineae bacterium
GGCGAAAGAGCAATCGCAGCGGTCGGGGTGGGGGTGGATGTCGGCGGGTTGATGAATGCTGCCGCCCGCTGCGATTGCTCTTTCGCCACGGGTATCATCACCCAGATACCGCCCGCAATGGCGATTGCCGCCACTGCCCACAAAACTATCGGCAAGTATGGAAACGGGTGCGGTTTTAAATTTGCACCGCACACCGGACACACCTGCAAATGGTCGGGTACGGCAGCGCGGCAATTTTTACAATGAATGGTTCGGGGAGATTGTTGGTCGGTCATGGTTAATGGGATTCGGTTCGGTTATCGGGCACGGTTCATAATAGCACACAGATTGCACAGATTACACGGATTTTCACTGATTTTTATTTTTATCCGCGTAAATCCGTTCAATCCGCGTCATCCGTGTTCTATCTTTTGTCCGGTAGCGCAAAAGGTTTATCCACCGCGAGTATTGCCGGTTGACGAGACCATCACGCTTCACGCTTCACGAAAGTTATTGGCAAAAGTGCAACGTTTGTCAAGGTGATTTCGGCGTCAATGAACCATATCGGTTATCGAAATATGCCGGAAACATCCACCGGCGATGTCACATCATAATAACTGATAACCAGCATCAAAGCAAGCAACAGCACCAATCCGATGAAATGAATCGCCCCTTCTTTTTCCGGCGGCACACGCTTGCCGCGAATGGCTTCGATGATGATGAACATTATCCGCCCGCCATCGAGCGCGGGAATGGGCAGCAGGTTGGTCACGCCGAGCGCGGTGCTCAATATCGCCATCACAAACAGAATGGGATATACCACGTTGGAACGCTGTGCCGCTTTTACCGCCGAATCGGTGATTTGGTAGATGCCGGCGGGTCCCACTGGGCGGGCAACTTCGGCGGGGATGGCTTTGCGCAGAACCTCTATCGGCACGGTGAAAGTTTGCACGATAATGCCGCCGGTGGCGGCGATGCCGCTGATGAACGCCTGCCCCAGCGGCATGCGGGTGATGCGTTCTTCGGTGATGGTGGCTTCGGCGGTGATGCCCAATGCCGGTACATCCTCCGGCTCGTCCAGCGTCACTTTTTGCGGGTCTGCGCCCACCGTCACCGCTTTCGGCGCGACGGGAATCGTCAATTGCTGCCCGTCGCGCTCAACGATGAGTTTCACCGTGTCGGGATGGGCGTCCAAATAGGCGTTAAACTGTTCGGGCAGCGCCAAAATGAGGTCATCGGCAAAAAGCAGAATATCGCCGGGGCGCAATCCGGCTTTTGCCGCCGGAGAGTCGGGGTCAACCGCTGTTACTTTCAATTGGGTATAGCGGGTAAAAATGCCGATGCCCATCGCCCCTTCGCCGGGCGGCGGATTTTTGCGCGGCACAAGCGACGTTTGCACGGTTTGTCCGCCGCGCAGCAGCGTGAGCGAAATTTCCTGCCCGCGATGGGCGCGAGTGTATCGCACCAAATCTTCCGATGACTCAATGGGCGTGTCATCCACTTTGAGCACAATATCGTTGGGCTGAATACCCGCCTGCGCCGCCGGAGAATCGGGCGCGACATCGGTGATATATGTGGGACCGACCGGCTCCGGTTGTCCGGTGGCAAACATAATGGTGAACACAATCACCGCAGTGATGAGATTCATCGCTGCACCGGCAACCAGCACCACAAATCGCGTTTTTTTACTTTTGCTGGCGAAACTTCCCGGCGCGCTGGGGTCTTCTTCGCCCAGCATTTTCACAAACCCGCCGAATGGAATCCAGTTGAGGGTGTATTCGGTCGGTTTTTCCAATCTTTCCACCTCAGGGGTATTTTTGCCCGATAAATCATCTTTCTCCGGGTTAAATACCTCAATTTTGGTGACTTCCATTTTGCCGTCGGGACGCGGCGCCGTTTCTACCGCCACCACACTGCCGATTTGCAGGTTTTTCGGCACTTTGGTTTTGCGCCCGATGACAAATTCGTGCCCGTCGAGCGTAATTTTGCCTTCATCCTGCCACAGTTTCACCGCGCGGGGCGGGTAACCGATGCCAAATTCCTCAACGACAATCCCCGCTTTTTTGGCGGTGAGAAAATGCCCCAACTCATGCACAAAAATGAGCAGGCTCAATATCAAAATAAAAACAATAACTGTTGCCATTTGCAACCTCTAATTCATTTTTCTGGGGAAATTATAGCCTGCGGGGGAGCAATTAGCAATTAAATTCGTAACATTCAGCCGCACTGCGGCGCAGAAAATAATCCGGTAAACGGTCGAATTTTGTAATCGAACCGCGTGTTGCGTGAAACGTGATGCGTGATGCGTAAAATTACGCAACACGCAATACGTTTCAGCCGATAGAACATTGGCGCTCGCAGATTCGACCATTTACCCAGTTTTCACGATTCTTGTACCGCCACCGACGCCGCTGCGGAGCGTTTTTTGCACACCGGGCAACGCCCGCACCAGCGATTCCACCGTGTCGGCATGGGGACGCTCGCAAATCAGATGGACATTCGGACCCGCATCAATGGTGAAATACACGGGAATACCCTCGCTGCGCCACTGGCGCACCGCATGGATGACGGCAATTGTGGCGGGCTGCCAGTAAAATAGCGGCGGGTGACTGGTCATCATCACCGCGTGCATCATCACCGCATCCTCTTCCATAACTGCACCGAGCGCGGGCAAATCGCGCGCCAGCACCGCCTGTTTCGCCGCGATGAATCGCTTTTCTGCGCTGGCGACTCGCGCCGCCTGCAACACGCTGGTATCGGCGAGCGCGTGCCCGCCGGTGGAACCGACCGTTTTGTGTTCCGCGCTGACAATGGCGACAATATCCACCAAATCCCAGTGGTCGGCGGGGGCGATACTTTCCCCGAA
>JALVZI010000316.1 GCA_027022125.1 Anaerolineae bacterium
ACTTGGGACTGATTGCAACCCTGCAACCATCCGTTCAAACCGCGTCATTCGCAGATTCGCCCATTCGCAAATTCGCAAATTTGAAAGAAGGGGATGATGAAACAGAAAATTAGGATCATGCTGATTTTTGGTATTCTATTGGCATTTGTCGCCATACCGACTTCCGCGCAGCAGGGAGTGGGCAGCACCGCCTATGCCGCGCGACTGTTGAGCAGCGGGCTGAATGTCGGTTCGCTGTCGCCGGGAGAATCGTTTTGGTACTCATACAGCCAAAGCGATTTCGGCGGCGATATGCAGTCCATCATTTTGGAAATGGTTTTCAAACCGGGCGATAGCCGCACCGCGCGGCAGGTTACATTCGATGTGTACACTTTCGCGCAGGTGAACGCCTTTTTGGAAAGCGGTGAACCGCGCGGCAAAAAAACGGGCAGCGGGCAACTTGTTGATGCCGATTTCGACCCGAACACCGCCGAGCGGCTCTGGTCGGGCGCAGTGGATGCCGGTGAAACATATTATGTCCGGCTGTACAATGCCACCGACCTGACCGCCGATTACCATTTGGTGGCGCTGCCGCAGAAAAACGCCGTGCCGACCGCCGATGGCGGCGCGGTGAACATCAGCGTGCGCAATCGCACCAAACCGAATGCCGCCCCCACTTTCGACCCCGCCAACCCCGACTCAAAATGGCTGCTCACCGCGCAGGCATTGCAGGGGCTTTCGGCGGAAGAAGCGGCGACGTGGCTGAAAAATGCGGCGGCGATGGGCTGGTTCGGCGAGGCGACGGGCAAACCGCTGGCGGCAGCAGCCGTGCCGGTGGAACCCACCCCCGCTGCCGTCGAATCTGCCGCCGTGCCGCAGAATCCCGTCGGCGAGAGCATCTACCCCAACAACCCGCTGACACTGCTGCCGCGCAATGTCAACCGGCTGTTGCCGCACGCCGAACACTGGTATTCGTTCATCAAAGATGATTTTGACGGGAACGCATTCGAAAAAATGGCGCTGACGCTGTTTACCACCCCCGGTAACGGCAATATCACCGACCGCGTGAATTTTGAACTTTTCACCGGCGACCAGTATGGCGTTTGGCTGCGCGGCACGCCGGATGAAATGCAGAATACCGGCGCAGGCGCGGTGGTCTCTCGAGATGGCGACCCGAATACCGGCGAGCACGTGTGGAGCGGCATCATCATCGACGGCGACCGCTATTTCATCCGCGTGCGAAACGACTCCGATGAAACAGTGGACTATTATCTGCTGGAAGGGGATGTGCCCAATACTGAACTTGGCGATAGCCCCAACGGTATTGTGCAAACTTCGGTGCTGCCCGCCCAACGGGTGCAGGATGTCGCTGTGCCGGATACGGTCGCACCGGGCACGGACATCGCGCACCCCAAAACGATGGCGTTGGGGCACAACAAAGGCTTTTTAAAGGCAAATGATGATGTGTGGATGAGTTTCAGGTTCCAAAATTTTGAGCAAAAAGAGCCGGAACGGCGACATTACACCATATATCTCAAAATATCGCCGGGGGTGGGGTATGTTGCCAACGATGTGAATGTGGAATTGTACACCCAGCCGCAACTGAATCTGTGGCTGCGCGGCACGGGCGATGAAATGACGCCGATGGGAGTCGGTTCGCGGCAAACATACGACAAAAAAAACAACACCCAACTTTTCACATGGGACGGCTATTTGATGTCTGACACCACGTATTTTGTGCGGGTGCGGAACGGTTCCACTGAAAATATCTTTTTCGATTTGGATATGCAGTGGCGCTGATATTACGCACTGCGTTATAAAAAATTGACAACCGCGCCGGATACGATATACTATGGAGTATGGAGCAAGAAGCAGGGGCTTTTTGAGTGGGTAACGGGTTGCGTGATGCGTGAAACGTGACATTGGGCTGACGGTTGATTGGCGATTCGCCCATTCACAAATTCGCCTATTCGCAAATTCACTCATTCGCCCATTTTTCAAACCTTGAACTTTTAAACCTCAAACCGCGTGAGAAAAAAGGAGAAATCCATGAAACCCCAAGACCTTTTCGATAAAATGCCCGCCGCATTTGTACCCGAAAAAGCGCAAGGCGTGAATGCCACCGTGCAAATTGAACTTTCCGGCGAAGATGGCGGCACGTGGGTGGTCAATATCGCCGACGGGAAAGCCACTGTTACCCAAGAGCCGGTGGAAAACCCCACCATGACGCTGGCGATGGATGCGCAGGATTATATGGATATGGTTTCCGGCAAGTTGAACCCGATGAACGCCTTTATGCAGGGCAAAGTTAAACTGAAAGGCGATATGGGTTTGGCGATGAAGTTCCAAAATATGTTCAAATTGGGATAATCCTCCCGAAAGCCGAAACCCGCCGACGGTTTAGCGGCGGGTTTTTTATTGCGAACTAAATGAAACTTTTGAAAAGTGTGCCAAAATTACAGAAACCATCGGCAATTTTTATAATGTCATTCCCGCGAAAGCGGGAATCCACAATGTTTCGCTATGGATTCCGGATATTCCCCTGCGGGAAATTCCGGAATGACATTTAAAATCCGTGAAATTTGTGGAAATTCGTGGCTGAATTTCAAACACACAAAAAGTTTCAATAAGTTCTGCGGCAAAATTGACAAAACCGGCTTGTGTCGGTATACCTTGTACACAGATTGAACGACAGGCAGGCAAAATTTGTGCGTGTGCGATTGGATTTTATCGGTTGCAGATTGAATATCAGCGAAATTGAAAGTTTGAGCCGGCAGTTTAAAATTGCCGGGCATCGAGTGGTTGGTCCCGGCGAACCCGCCGACCTGTGTGTGTCACCGTGCAGGTGTTGAACACACACAGGTC
>JALVZI010000317.1 GCA_027022125.1 Anaerolineae bacterium
CCGGTACATCGTAAAGTTTGTTTTGTCAAATTCTCGACTGCGTAACATCAGTTATTCTTTTTCTTTCGGTTTTAAAATGATGCCTTTGCCCACCAGCGTGCCAAACAGCCCGATGAGCGCGGCGATGATGGTGGTAATCGCGCCGATGACCACTTTTCCGCCGGGACGCTCGATGAATGGCGGGGGCGGGGTGGGGGTTGCCAGCGCATCCGTGCCGACCACTTCCACCTGAAATGACCGTCCCCACACCGGCGCGGCATCATCACCCAGAAAAACTTGCAGCACCAGCACGTGCAATCCGGGTGTTTCCGGCGCAACGACCGTCCACGCCCACACGGCGGGGTCGGCGCCGGGGTCGGTGTTCACCGATTGTTCGGCGGGGTAGATGGGGGAGATGGAAAACGTGGGAGATGTGAGTTCCAGCCGCATTTGGTTCCAAATTAAAATGGTGGCGCGATACAGACTGGTTGCGCCGATAATCGGCGGCGCATCGGGGGGAATGGGGATGCGGTCGAAATCGCCCATACCCAACGATGCCAGTGCGGGCGGACGCTGCACCAGCACACGCACCACATCGCTGGAACCGACACTGAACCGCACCGGATAACTGACGTTTATTTCGCCGAAGGTGTCGGTGGGTTTCGGTTCGGTGCCGGCGGCGGTTTCCAGTTCGGTTCTTTTGCCGGTGGGGTGAGGAATTTTTGCGGTGGCTGTCGGTTGGGGGGTGGGCGTTTCGGTGTGTGTTGGCGCCAACGATGTTACCGAAAACATCATACCCACACCCGCGCACGCCAGCACAATCGCCACGGCAATGGCGGCAATCGCTATCGGATTTTTTCTCACAGCGCACCTCCGATTATTCGTCATTCGCTATTCGTCATTCGCTATTTGAGAAAACCATCCCCGCCACCGAAACAAACGATGTGTCGCGGTCGTCTGCCACACAGCAATCGTAACCTGTCACTTCGCCGCGCACATCGCCCATCATTTTCAGCGAAAGGTAAAATGGCGCCGTGCCGCACACATTCCGCTCGCCCCGTTCGGCGCGGATAATCTCGAAAAAGCCGTCGGCATCCCCGGCGATGAGCGGTTGCAGCATTCGCTCATCATCCCGTTTCAGCCGGATTTTCTCCTGCGGGGTGATGGGTTCGGTGTCGAATGCGGGTCCGAGATGCGCCAAATCGCCCGATGCCACCGTCAGCACGCGCCGTCCGGCGGTAGTAGCCGCGTTCACCGCCGATAGCACCGCTTGCAATTGCTGCTCGTCGGCGGGGCGTTTGCCGTTGCCGATGAAATGGTAAAACGACCCGACCAGAATCGGCACGATGGGCACGGGTTTGCCATCGCGGATGAAATGCAGCCATGTGACCACCAATTCGATGGAATGCTCGTGGCGGTGGTTCAATTCCTCGGTGAAAGCGTTTTCTTCTCCCAGTACATCCACCACCGCGTCCACCACCGATTGCTCGGTGGGCAGCACGCCGAAGGGTGTGGCGTAATTTTGGCGCGTCGGGGTAATTTGCTCCGGCAGAAAACTATTGTGGTCGGTGGCAAAAATAACCACCACTTCCGCCGCCTGCGCCAATTTTCGGGCGCGTTTCCACAATTGAGCATATACCTTTCCGCCGCGCGCATAATCAATGTGCGGACAGAAAAGTCCGCTGCCCGTTTCGAGCGGTTCGGCAGGCGGGGTGGCATCCATAAATGCCTGCAATTCGCGGCGCAGCGCGTCGGGGTCGGCGGGATAACTCGCCCCCGCCAGCGCGGGTGGTCGGTATGGCGCAGCGCGGTACTGCGCCAGCGCGTGCGCTTTCACTGTGGCGAAATTTTCATTATCCAGCAGATAAATGTCATCCAACTGACCGAGCAGCCCCTCAATTTCCGCATCGGAGATGAGTTGCCCGGTGGACTGGATGAACACCTGCCGCATTTCGGCGACAGTGTGATGCCCGTCGAGCGTCGCCAGCAGCGGTCCGAGCACCTGCGGAACCAGCGCATACCGGTTGGAAAGTTCCAGCGGGTCGCGCAGGTAAAATACGGGCTGCCCTTCGTGAACGAAAGATTTTACTTCCAACGGGCGGAGTTTGGCGTTATCGTATCGAGACATAGGGTTTTGGTTGTCAGTTTTTAGTTTTCAGTTGTCAGTATTCAACAACCCACTGACAATTGCTGGCTGATGGCTGACCACTGACAACTGACGACTGATAACTTTCTACTCTTCCACAATTTCAATCGTTTTCAGCGTGTCGCCGGGTTGACGGTCGCGCTGCGGGTCGCGGATGCGGATTTTTTTGACCACGTCCATCCCTTCCACCACCTCTCCAAAAATGGTATGCCGGTTGTTGAGCCATGGTGTTTCCACAAAAGTGATGAAAAACTGGCTGCCGTTGGTGCCGGGACCGGCGTTCGCCATTGCCAGCAGACCGGGGCGGTCGAATTTCAAATCGGGGTGAAACTCATCACCGAATTTGTAGCCGGGACCGCCCATACCGCTGCCGGTGGGGTCGCCGCCCTGCGCCATAAAATCGGCAATCACGCGGTGAAAGGTTGTGCCATCATAATAGCCTTCGCGCGCCAGAAAAACCAGATTGTTCACGGTTTTGGGGGCTTTATCGGCAAAAAGTTTGATTTTGATGTCGCCTTTATCGGTTTTGAAAATGGCATGATAGGTTTTGGCGGGGTCAATGACCATTTCCGGGGGGGATGAATACTGTTTTGACATATTTTTCTCCTTTTGGTGGATAATAATTATTTTTACGAATGCCGCTTTTTACCGACAACTTTCGTGAAACGTGAGGCGTGATGCGTGATTTTTACCCGCGGAAATCCGTTCAATTC
>JALVZI010000318.1 GCA_027022125.1 Anaerolineae bacterium
GATTGACCCCTCGCGCCCGCCGCTGAAAATTGACCCGCACCACCCCCGCATTCTGTCCCCCGGCGCGCGGATTGTCCGCGCGGAATTTCGCGGTGAACCGGTCGATTTTGCGGATGAATCGCGCACCTTCCGCATCGTCACCGATGGCTACATGGGGCGCGGCGGCGCGGGCTATTTCGTGCTGAAAAACGCGAAAAACATCCGCCATGCCGATGTCAGCGGTTCCGCCGTGCTGAAATGGTATTTGGAAAATTACAGTCCGGTCAACCCCGCCATTGACGGACGGATTGTTTTGAATAGCGAGTAGCGAAGTACGAATAGCGAATGTGCAACTTTGGCGCGTTTTCTGCGTAATGGATTTTGAGATTGGAGATTGGTTATTGGAGAATTTTTATAGCGTGATGCGTGAAACGTGAAAACGTGAAACGTGATGAGTGAAACGGATAGAGATAGAAATTCGCAAATTTTCTCATTCGTGAGACTTTGGACTTGAAACCAGAAACCTGAAACCAGAAACCAAAAACCTGAAACCCGGAACCCACCATGTCATACTCACCCCAAAAACCGTCATTATTCTGGCCCCTGCTGCTGATAACCATCGGCATTGTGCTGCTGCTGTCGAATTTTGGCATTTTGCCCCCCGGCTCGATTAACCTGCTGTGGCGATTCTGGCCCCTGCTGCTGGTCATTGCTGGGCTGGATATTCTACTGGGGCGGCGGTCGGCGCTGGGAGCCATCATCACCACTGTGGTGACCATCGCGCTGATTGTCGGCGCGGTGCTGTTTGCGCTGTTCGCCTTTGGTTCGCCGGAGATGATGCAGAAATTTAACGATACTGTGCTGAAACACGAAACCGTTGACCTGCCGCTGAACCATATCACGTCGGCGGATGTGACCATTGACCTGCCGCCCGCCCCGGTGGAAATTTACCCCCTTTCCGATTCAAACGTGCTCATCCGCGGTGACATCAATTATTTTGGCACGCTGATTTTCGATACCGACACCATCGGCGAGCACGCCACGGTGAATTTGGATACCCAAATGATGCGGTTCATCTTTTTCAGCGATGCGTCCACGGTGGAGAATGCAGGCTGGCGGGTGGGACTGCATCCGCGCGTGGCGCTCGATTTGACGCTGGATGGCGGCTCCGGTGCACTGGATGCCGATTTGCGCGGGCTGGACATTCGCACGCTGAATCTCGATGCGGGGTCGGGTGCGGTGCGCATTTTGCTGCCCGACCGCGGGCAGATGCGGGCGGTGATTGACGGCGGGTCGGGGCAAATTGACATCAAAATTCCCGAATCGCTGGCGGCGAAAATTGTGCTCGACGGCGGCAGCGGGGTGTTTCACGCCGATAGCCGGTTTCGGCAGTCGCAGGAAACAACTCGCGGCGAATCGGTGTGGGTGACGGACAATTTCGCCGCCGTCGATAATTTTGTCGAATTGGAAATTGACCAGGGTTCCGGGTCGGTGGTGATTGAATGAACTTATTGAAACTTTTTGTGTGTTTGAAATTCAGCCACGAATTTTCACAAATTTCACGGACTTTAAATGTCATTCCGGAATTTCCCGCAGGGAAATATCCGGAATCCATAGCGAAACATCGTGGATTCCCGCTTTCGCGGGAATGACATTATAAAAATTACCGATGCTTTTTGTAATTTTGGCACACTTTTCAAAAGTTTCATTTAGTTCAATAGAAATCGGTTCTCCGGGAAATAACGCCAAAATCCGTAGGGGCGGCTCGCGAGCCGCCCCTACCCCTGCTACTGTATTTCAATTTGCCGGGAGAAATCAAATCCTCAGTTGCGTAACATCAGTTCGTAACTCGCTATTCGTCATTCATCAACTCGATAGACTTCCAACCCGGCGGAGTCGAGCAGGACGGCGGGGTCGGGGTTGGAATTGCTCCAAATGCCGTCATCGAATCCGCAATTGATGCCGCCCCGATTCGCGTCGGCGGCGCGCGCCCACACCCGCACCGATTCGCCCGCACCGAGCGTGCTGTGCAGCGGGCAGCGCTGGTTGCCCCGCTCCGAAACAAGCGTCCAGCCATCCAGCGATTGCGGGGTATCCTGCGGATTTTTCAGTTCCACAAATTCGGCGCGGACATCCACTCGCGAAATGATGATTTGCCCGTAATCCGCCCAGATGCCGCGTCCCGCTGCCTGCGCCTCTTTTTGCACCGCCAAAAATCGTTCCACATACTTTACATCCGGCGGAAAAGTGGCAACGTGCGCCAATCCCCGGCGCAGCAATTCCTCATTCACCATTCTCCCGTCCACATACACATATCGCAGCAACCGCCCGTATGGGTCGGTTTCGCTGACATCTTTTTCCAACTGAACGGTTTTGCCGTCCACCAGCGCGCGGTTGGCGGCAGTGGCTTCCGCGCCGAACGGTTCCGCGCCTTTGGGTGAGTGTTCCGTTTCAGGGGTGTTGATGAGCGTATACCGCACGCGGTATTTTCGCCCGTTCAGCAGCACGTCAATCGTGTCGCCGTCAATCACCGCCACCACCTGCGCCGATTGCAGATTGCCGCGCGGTGGCGGGGGTGTTTCGGTGGGGGTGCAGGCAGCGAGCGCAATTAAAAGTGCAAAATGTAAAATGAAAAAAGTTTTGAGGTTCATGGGCAAGGTTTCAAAGTTTCAGAGTTGCAGGGTTGCAATCAGCGAATGACAAATGACAAAGGACGAATGACGAATCTCACACCCGCCACACGCCGAAACCATCTGCGCCGGCGCATCGGCAAAAATTGCGATTTGCGCCCGTGGCTGCAAGATTTCCCGTGGGATGCCGTCGGGCATCGTTTCGATACCGCCGCGGTGAAC
>JALVZI010000319.1 GCA_027022125.1 Anaerolineae bacterium
AAAACGATGGATTCCCGCTTTCGCGGGAATGACATCAGAGAAAATATAGCAAAAAATCACCTTTCATAGCTTTACAAAACAATCTCAAACCAAATTTGGCACTTTTGCAAGAGGTCTATTGGAGATTTCCAATCAACCAATCACCTCCCACAGGAGAAACCTATGCGTGCAGTTGACATTATCGCCAAAACCAGAGACAAAATTCCGCTGACCGATGCCGAACTGAAATTTTTTGTGGACGGCTACACCCGCGGCGATATTCCCGATTATCAAGCCGCCGCGTGGTGTATGGCAGTGGTGCTCAACGGGTTGACCGACACCGAAGCCACCGCGCTGACCCTGCATATGGCGCACTCCGGCGACACGCTCGACCTGCACCAAATTGCACCCTTCGTGGTAGACAAACACTCCACCGGCGGCGTGGGCGACAAAACCACGCTGGTGGTCGCCCCGCTGGTTGCCGCCACCGGTTTGCCCGTCGGCAAAATGAGCGGGCGCGGACTCGGTTTTTCCGGCGGCACAATTGACAAACTGGAATCGTTTGACGGTTTCCGCGTCAGCCTGACCACCGCCGAATTTTTGCAGATGCTGAAAGAACACAAAATTGTGGTTTCGGGGCAGTCGGCAGACCTAGCCCCCGCCGATGGCAAATTTTACGCCCTGCGCGATGTGACCGCCACGGTGGAAAGCCTGCCGCTGATTGCCGCCAGCATCATGAGCAAAAAAATCGCTTCCGGCGCAGATGCCATCGTGCTGGACGTGAAAGTCGGCAAAGGGGCATTTATGCACACGGTGGCAGACGCCGAAGCGCTGGCGGAAACGATGGTCGCCATCGGCGAAGGTGTCGGGCGGCGCGTGGCGGCAATTATTTCCGATATGAATCAGCCGTTGGGATACGCGGTGGGGAATGCGCTGGAAGTGAAAGAAGCGATTGACACCCTGCACGGCGGCGGTCCCGCCGATTTCCGCGACCACTGTCTGACCGTCGCCGGAAAAATGGTGGAATTGGGCGGCAAAGCGGAAACGCTGGATGCTGCCAAAGCGATGCTGGCGCAATTGCTGGATGACGGCACGGCATGGGCAAAATTTAAAGAATGGATTATCGCGCAGGGGGGCAGCGAAGCGCAGTTGGATGACCCGTCGCTGCTGCCGAGCGCGCCCATCATCGAAACGGTTGCCGCGCCGCGCGGCGGATATATCGCCGGTATTGATGCCGCCGAAGTCGGCAAAACGGGCGTGGCAATGGGCGGCGGGCGCGAGAAAAAAGGCGACCCCATCGATTATGGGGTCGGGATTGTGCTGCATGCCAAAGTGGGCGATGCGGTGGCGGCGGGCGAACCGTTGCTCACCCTGCACGCTCACAGTGCAGAAAGTTTTGAAATGGCGAAAACGCGGCTGCTGGCGGCAGTCAGTTGGTCAGATGAACCGGTCGCCGCCCCGCCGCACACCATAAAAATTATCGGCTGACCACTCGTATCTGTTCAGCGTGTCCGATGGAATACAGAGAACCCCAGAGCAACCCAGTAGTAGAGACGCCCAAATTGGGCGTCTCCACGGAAATAAAAATGTGAACAGAGCAGTGTGCGGTAGTATTTTACCGATTTCACCCTTCGATACGCCCTACGGGCTACTCAGGATGAAATCGGCAGGGAAAAACGCATCCTGAGTAGCGGTTTGCTGTAAAAACCGCGTATCGAAGGGCGTTTTTCCCGTTTCCATAATAATTACGACCGCTCATTGTTTGGGCGGGGTAATACCTTTGGGAAAAACGGTGCGGTCATCGAACTGCACCGTTTTTAATTGCTCGGCGGTGAGCCACGCTTTTTTCAAACGCGCGCCTTTCAGATTTGTCCCGTCCAAAATGGCGTTTTCCAAATCTGCGCCCTTTAAATCGGCATTTTCCAGGTTCGCGCCGGTGAGGTCTGCGCCGCTCAAATTGGCATTTTTCAATTTTGCGCCGCTCAAATCGGCTTTTTTCAAACTGGTATGGCTCAAATTTGCCTCGGTGAGTCTTGCACCGCGCAACTCAATTTTATTCAACCGCACCCCTTCCAAATCCACCCCGGATAAATCCGCACCATCGAAAATGGTATTTTTCACATTGGTCTCGCGCAAATCGGCTTTTTTCAGGGTGGCATTCGACAAATCGGCATCCGACAAATCGGCTTTCCGCAGATTGGCTCGTTTTAAATTTGCGCCGCGCAAATTCGCACCGTGCAAATTGGCGTGAGTCAACATCGCTTTCGACAAATCAATCTCCTGCAAATTTTCGTCGTGCAAATCTGCGCCGCTCAATTTTGCATGAGGTTTGAGTTTTTTCCCGTTTACTTTTTTTGCCATTGAATGTGCCGCTCCTGTTATAATTCCAAAATTATCGTCACAGGTCCATCGTTTTTTATCGAAACCAGCATATCCGCACCGAAAACGCCGGTGGCAACCTTGCCGATGCCCGCCGCGCGCAGTGCGTCGGCGAATGCGTTTACCAGCGGCTCGGCGATGGCGGGCGGGGCGGCATCGGTGTAACCGGGGCGACGCCCGCGCCGCGTGTCGGCATACAGCGTAAATTGCGAAATGACCAGCATTTCCGCATCCACATCCAGCGCCGAGCGATTCATTTTTCCCGCATCATCGCTGAACACGCGCAGATTGACCACCTTTTGCGCCATTTTCCACACAGTTTCCGGTGTATCGGTGTGGGTGATGCCCACCAAAATCACAAACCCGTGCGCAATCTCGCCGACAATTTTGCCGTCAACCGATACGCTGCTCTCTTTGGCTCGCTGCAATACCACCCGCATCGCTGCCTCCGCTACTCGTCCTCTGCCGG
>JALVZI010000320.1:0-969 GCA_027022125.1 Anaerolineae bacterium
GTTCGGTGAGCACGCCCACATCGTCCAGCGTTTCCCGTTCTACCCCGATGTCGCTGGGGTTGGGCGCAGATGATTCGCTGTTCGATTTTATGCACACCGCCGACGAACTGCCCACACTGACTTTTGAATTGCCCACCGATGCGGAAGATTTAACCCCCGAAGAAATAAAAGAGCGGCGGCGGTTGCTGCAAGACCCGCGCATCCGCGAGCAATTCATTCAGGTGTACAACGCCATCGACGCGCTGTACGAGCAAATTTTGGATGAAAATATCAGCGTCAGTAAAGAAATTACCGATTGGGCGCACAAATTGCTGGCTGAAACGCGCTATATCGTGATGAACTATCAGATAAAATATCTGGCGAAAGCCGAGTGGAATATCGAGCAGGTGAAAGCCCGTTTCGACCGCGCCGAAGAATCCGCCCGCCAAGCCGAAAAGTGGAGTCGCTGGCTGGTGGTGTGGGGGATGTTATGGTTTGTGGTGTTCGTGTATCTCATTTTCAACCCCGATTTTCTACTGGGCTATTTAACCAGCAATAAAGCCATCTCCGACCTGCTGGTTCCCGATGTTTTTCTGCGTTCTCTCTTTTTCGGCGCGATTGGCGGCGTGGCAGCCGTTTTCCACAGTCTGCTGAAATATATCACCAAACGCCAGTTTGATGTGGAATATGTGCTGTCGTATTTTGTGAAACCGTTTATGGGGATGATTGTCGGCACGCTGATATACCTGATTGTGTATGTGGTGATGCGTCCCTTCGGGTTGACCCCCACCGTTTTGCAGCAGACCGGCGGTTCCACCAGCCGCCTGATTTTTGAAGTGCTGTCGTATTTTATGGCTGCCGCCGCCGGATTTAAAGAAAATCTGGCTTTCGATTTGCTGGGGCGGGTGCTGAAAATAATTTTCCGCGACCAGGATGTTGACACGGACGTTGTGCCGCCGCCACCTCCGGGACCGTTTTCGGCGGACAAAA
>JALVZI010000320.1:979-2824 GCA_027022125.1 Anaerolineae bacterium
TCAAAAAGGAAAGTTATGCGCAAAATTGCAGTCGTTGGATTTAAAGGCGGTATCGGCAAAACCACCATCTGTGTTAATTTGGGCGCGGCGCTGGCATTGCGCGGCAAACGGGTGCTGGTGGTTGATACCGACACCCAATCGAATGTGGCGCTGGCGCTCGGCGTTAATGATTACCCCTATTCGCTGGCAGATGTGTTGAGCCGGGATGTGTCGGTGAATAACGCCATCGTCCCCGCCCGAAACAACCTCGATATTCTGCCCGGTAGCCTGTCGTTATTTAAAGCCCAACAACGAATGGTGATGGAAATTGCCCGTGAAGAAATGTTCGCTAAACTATTTGCGGATGTGAACGGGTACGATTTCCAAATTTTTGATTGCGCGCCGTCTCTATCGCTGCTCACCATCAACGCCATGTATTATGTGGATGAAGTTTTCGTTCCCGTTTCGATGGAAATGCTGGCGATGGCGGGTGCGCGGCAATTTATGACATATCTGCGGCACGTCAGCCGAATGCTGGGACGCAGCGCATCCATCCGGCTGATTATCCCGTCGTTTTTCGACCCGCGCCGAAAAGTGAGCAACACCATTATGGCGATGCTCAAAGAGGATTTCGGTTCGCGGGTAACGCCGCCCATCTGGGTGGATACCAAATTGTCGGAAGCCCCCGGCGAGGGGAAAACGATTTTTGAATATGCACCGCGCAGTCGGGGCGCAGCAGATTATACTCAATTGGCTGAACTGGTGTTAAATATGCGACCATTGCGGCGCAACAACCGGTCTCGTTGAAGATAAACTAAATGAAACTTTTGAAAAGTGTGCCCAAATTACAAAAACCATCGGCAATTTTTATAATGTCATTCCCGCGAAGGCGGGAATCCACCATTTTTTGTTGTGGATTCCGGATATTTCCCTGCGGGAAATTCCGGAATGACATTTAAAATCCGTGAAATTTGTGGAAATTCGTGGCTGAATTTCAAACACACAAAAAGTTTCAATAAGTTCGATGCTTTCCGGATTTCGCAGGAGGATTTTGTGACACGCATAATCGCAGTTGCCAACCAGAAAGGGGGCGTGGGAAAAACAACCACCGTCGCCAATTTGGGGGTGGCTTTTGCTGATAAAAAGAAAAAAACGCTGGTGGTCGATTTAGACCCGCAGGGGGCGCTGACCGCCGGTTTCGGGTTTTATGCCGAGGAATTGGAACCGGACGAAACCGTCTATTCCGCACTCACCGACCCGAAAGTGAAAATAAAAAATATCGTCCACCCCATCAAAACCTATCTCGATTTGATACCCGCCAACCGAGATTTGGCGACGGCGGAAGTGGAACTCTTGCCGGAAATTCGGCGGGAATTGCGGCTGCGAACCGCGCTGGAGCCGATGGAAGACTGGTACGATTTCATTTTGATTGACTGTCCGCCGAGTTTGGGCATTTTAACCACCAACGCGCTGTGTGCCGCCACCGAAGTGCTCATACCCCTGCAAACCGAGTATTTCGCCATGCGCGGGCTGCAATCGCTGCTGGAAACGGTGGAGCAGGTGAAAACACGGCTCAACCCCGATTTGGATTTGGCGGGGATTGTGGCTACCATGTACACCACCGGCACGGTTCACGCCCGCGAAGTGCTGGAAGAAATTCAGGATGTTTTTGGCGATAAAGTGCTGGATGTGGTGATTTACAAAAGTATCCGTTTCGCCGAGGCGACGGTTGCCAATCAAGCCATTATCGAGTATGCTCCCGAACATAAAGGTGCGGAAGCATATCAGCAATTGGCGAAAATTTTGATGAAACAGAAGAAAGGATAATCCACACAATGGCAGATTATATCGAGACCAGTGTTGGTA
>JALVZI010000321.1 GCA_027022125.1 Anaerolineae bacterium
CGGGTGGACAGTGTGCTGCGCGCCGTCCCCGTTTCGGCGGGGGAACACACAGTGGAGATGGTTTTCTCTCCCCCGACGCTGTGGTGGGGTGCGGGAATCTCGGTGCTGGCGCTGCTTTTGAGTTTCTGGTTTCTGGTTTCGAGTTTCTGGTTTCAGCGGTCAGCGAATCTCCAATAACCAATCTCATTTTTAACGGAAATTTTTTTCGGTTGGCGACAGGTTATCCCCTGTGGTATAATTTAGCGTGTTACTAAACTTGCAAAAAAGGATTGTTGCGTGAAAAAAGGGAAAATACTGATAGTTGATGACGAACCGCTGACCTGCCAACTTGTGTCGAAGGTTTTGAAACTGAACGGCTACGATGCGACAATTCTCACGGACAGTCGTCAAATTGTTGAACATACCCTTGCGGAAAACCCCAATCTGATACTGCTCGATTACCATTTGGGGGCTGAATTCGGGTTGGATGTGCTGGATTCGCTGAAAAAGAACCCCGCGATTGCCGCCGTGCCGGTTGTTGTCACCTCCGGCATTGACCACCGCACGCAGGTGCTGGAAGCCGGTGCCGCCGGATTTTTGCAAAAACCGTTCGATTGGGATGAGTTGGTCGCCGTGCTGGAAAATCTGCTGCCCAACGGAAATTCCACGCCTACCGACCCGCGACCCGCACAGGCAGAACACTGATTCGCAACTGGAGCCGAAAATGGACATCAAAACACAACTGACCAATGATTTGAAAGAAGCGATGAAAAGCGGCGACGCCGTCCGCAAAGAGACGGTGCGGCTTTTGCGCGGCGCCATAAAAAACGCAGAAATTGACGCCGGGCATCCGTTCAGTGATGAAGAAGCGCTGGCAGTCATCGCCAAACAGGCAAAACAGCGCCGCGATTCGATTGAGCAGTACAAGCAGGCAAATCGGGCGGATTTGGTGGCAGAGGAAGAAGCCGAACTGGCAGTTATCGAATCGTACCTGCCCGCCCAACTTTCCGATGAAGAGATAACCGCTCGCGCACAAGCCGTTATCGCTGAATTGGGCGTCACCGATATGAAAGGGATGGGGCAAGTGATGAAACGCCTTTCCGCCGAACTGAAAGGCGTCGCCGACGGGAAGCGCATCAGCCAAATTGTGCGCGGACTGTTGGGCTGAAAAAGGGGCATATATGTCGTTACAACTGACCCGTTCCGCCGCGAACGGGGCATCGCGCTTTTCCCGCAGAGAAATCATCACGCTGCTGCTGGTGGCACTGGCGTTTGTTCTGCTTGCCACTGCGATACTGGAAGTGCAAATCACGCAACTGCTTTCGGGGAATATCGCCCAGTTGGCTGTGGGCGATATTGCGCCGCAGGACATCATTTCCCCTGAAAAAATTTCATACGAAAGCGCCATTGACACCGAAACCGCTCGCACCCGCGCCGAAAATCAGGTCTCCGAAATTTACCGCCGCCCCGACCCGGAAGTGGCGCGCACCCAGTTGGCGCTGGCAGACGATGTGCTGGCGTTTTTGGATGCCGTCCGTGCCGACCCGTATTTGAGCGCGACCGAAAAACTCGACTGGATAACCCAAATCCAGCCCCTTTCGCTCACCGATGAAGAGGCTGCCGGCATTCTCAACCTCAGCGACACAATGTGGCTCGATGCAAAACAGGAAGTCCGGCAGGTGCTAGATGACGCGATGCGCACCGAGATTCGAGAGAGCCAACTCATCAGCGTGCGCCGCCGGTTGGATTTGCTCATCTCGTCGGATGTGCCGGATTCGGAAGCGGCAGTCATCACCGCCATCACCGAAGATTTGGTGCAGCCCAACACTTTTGTGGATGAAGAACGCACCGCCAAAGCCCGTCAGGCGGCGCGAGATGCCGTCACGCCGGTGATGCGCACACTGGAGAAAAATGAAGTGGTGGTGCGGCAAGGAGAGCGCATCACCCCCGAAACCATCGAGGCGTTGCAGGCGCTGGGACTGCAGCAAAACGACAATCAATGGCGGCAAATTCTGGCGACATTCAGCATACTATTGCTGCTGACCGTTTTTTTGGGCTTTTATCTGGTCAAGTTTCACACCCCACTGCTGAAAGACACCCAGCAATTGGCGCTGCTGGTGCTGTTGCTGCTCACTTTCATCGCCGCCGCGCGAATGGTGGAAAGCGACAATTTACTGCTGCAATATGCCGTGCCGGTAGCCGCACTGACACTGGTCATCGCGTCGCTGTTTGATGCCCATCTGGCAATGGCAGTTACCGTGTTTATGGGGATAGTCGAAGCGTATGTCGGCGGCGGCTCGCTGGAATTTTTCGCGTATGTCTTTTTCAGCGGGTTTGTGGTCGCGTTGACCATCGAGCAGATGGCGCAGGTGACGGCGCTGCTGTGGGCGGGGGTATATGCCGCCAGCGCTAATATCGTGGTGATACTGTTGTTCCGGCTCATCGCCGGTAGTGTCGAAATTCCCGATTTGCTGCTGCGACTCAGCGGCGGCGTGCTTGCCGGAGCGCTGTCTGCCGGTATTGCCCTGCTGGTATTTTTCGCGGTGGGCGGTCTCACCGATATGGTGACATACCTGCAACTGCTCGAACTTTCGCGCCCGACGCACCCGCTGCTCACCGAGTTGCTGCGCCGCGCGCCGGGCACATACCATCACAGTCTGCTGGTCAGCAATTTGGCGGAACAGGCGGCGGAGCGCATCGGCGCGAATGCGTTTCTGTGCCGGGTGGGGGCATATTATCACGATGTGGGCAAAATTATGCGCCCCTACTTTTTCACCGAAAACACGCCGCCGGGCGGAACAAACCTGCACGAAGCGCTGGAACCGGAAGCCAGCGCGAAAATCATCATCAGTCACGTGACAGACGGCTTGAAACTGGCAAAAAAATACCGTCTGCCCGCCGTCATCAAAGCCTGTATCGCCGAACATCACGGCACGGATGTGGTTGGTTATTTTTACCATCTGGCAATCGAAGAAGCCGGTGGCGACGCCTCAAAAGTAGATAAAGCCGCTTTCACATATCCCGGTCCCAAACCGCAGTCGAAAGAAACTGCCGTGCTGATGCTTGCCGATGCCAGCGAAGCCACCGTGCGCTCGGTGCAGCCGCAATCCAGCGCCGAAATTGATGAAATCGTGCGGCGCACCATCCAAAACCGGCTCGATTCGGGGCAGTTTGATGAATGCGATTTGACGATGCACGACCTGAAACAAATTCGGCTGGCGTTTATTGACACCCTGCAGGGCGTTTCGCACCCGCGCATAAAATATCCCAAACAGGATAACGGCACGAAAACCGAAAATAACGGCGAACAGATACTACCGCCGCTCCCTCTTTCCGTGCAGAGTTCCGGTCCCGCTGTGGAAACGCAGGATGACGCCGGAGAACCGGCACAGCGATACACCACCCAGAGAGAATAGATGCCCGAAATTTCCACCCAAATTGACGACCAATTTCAAGCAGATATTTCCGACCGGCAATTGACCGTTGCCGCCACCGAAACGCTCGCCGCGTGCGGCAAAACCGATGCCGCCGTGACCATTGTCATCACCGATAATGACGCCGTGCAGGCGCTCAACCGGCAATTTCGCGGGGTGGATGCCCCCACCGATGTGCTGTCGTTCCCCGCCGAAACGGGCGATGACTTTTTCGCGCCGCAGGATACACTCTATCTGGGCGACATCATCATTGCCGCACCGGTGGCTCGGCGGCAGGCGGCAGCGATGGGACACACACCCGCCGATGAAATGATGCTGCTGACCGTTCACGGGGTATTGCATCTGCTGGGATACGACCATCACACCCCCGCCGAAAAAGCGGAAATGTGGCAAAAACAGGCGGAAATTCTGTCGGCGTGCGGACTGTCGCACGTTAAACCGACCGAAGGGACATAAAATGCGCGCGGAATCGGTTTGGCAGAGTTTTCGGTTCGCATTTGCGGGCATTTGGCATACTTTCCGCACCCAGCGCAACGCGAAAATTCACACCGGCATCACGCTGGCGGTGCTGTTGCTCGGCGGGTGGTTGCGCATTTCCGCCGGTGATTGGGCAATATTGGCGCTGACCATCGGGGTGGTTTTTGCCGCCGAAATTCTGAACACAGCAGTGGAAGCACTGGTGGATTTGGTTTCGCCGGAATATCACGATTTGGCGAAAGTTGCCAAAGATGCCGCCGCGGGCGCAGTGATGGTGCTGGCAATCGCTGCCATCGCTGTCGGGCTGTTGGTGCTCGGCGTGCCATTGTGGCAGGCGGTTTTTTGAAAGGCATCCGAAATGACAAATTTACACGGCAAACGAATTGTTTTGGGCATCACCGGCGGTATCGCCGCCTATAAAAGCGCCGCCATCGCCAGCCGGTTGGTTCAATCCGGCGCGATGGTGGATGTGGTATTGACCGAAAGTGCACAAAAATTCATAACCCCGCTCACTTTTCAATCGCTCACACACCGCCGTGTTTTCACCGATATTTTCGATATTCCTCCCGCCGAAAATATCCCCCACATCGAACTGTCGCACCAAATTGACCTGCTGCTGATTGCGCCCGCCACCGCGAACACCATCGCCAAAATGGCACACGGGCAAGCCGACAACCTGCTCACCGCCATCGCGCTGGCAACCGATAAACCCATTCTCATCGCCCCGGCAATGGAAACCGATATGTGGGAACACCCCGCCACCCGCAGAAACATCGCCACGCTGACGGAATGGGGCGTGGCGCAGGTGGGACCCGCTGCGGGGCGGCTCGCATCGGGCAGAATGGGGCGCGGCAGAATGGCGGAACCGGACGAAATTGTAGATGCGGCGCGGCAGGTGCTGGCAAAAAATGGCGATATGGTGGGAATGCGGGTGGTGGTCACAGCCGGAGGCACACGCGAACCGATTGACCCGGTGCGGTATATCACCAACCGTTCCGGCGGAAAAATGGGACACGCGCTGGCAGAAGTTGCCCGCGACCGCGGCGCGCAGGTAACGCTCGTTACCACCGCCGGACTGCCCGCGCCGTCCGGTGTGTCGGTGGTGCGGGTGAATACCGCTGCCGAAATGGCGGATGCCGTGCTGACGGCGATTCCCGAATCGGATGCACTGGTGATGGCGGCGGCGGTGGCAGATTACCGTCCGGCGGAAATTGCGCCGCAGAAAATCAAAAAAGGGGATGGCGGGCTGACGCTTTCGCTGGTGCGCACGCCCGACATTCTGCAATTGGTGGCAAAATACCGCGCCGAAACCGGTTTTCCCCGAAAAGTGGTCGGGTTCGCGGCGGAAACCACCGACGTACGCCGCAATGCGCAGGAAAAACTGGCGCGCAAACGGCTCGATTGGATTGCGGCGAACGATGTTTCGCGCACCGATGCGGGATTCGGGGTGGAAACCAACCAAGTAACGCTTTTCGGCGCAGACGGGTCGGTGGTGGAACTACCGCTGATGTCCAAAACGGCAGTCGCCGCAGAAATTTGGAATCGGGTGGCAGGGAAATAGGGCTGCCACAAATTTTCACAAATTTCACGGATTTTAAATGTCATTCCGGAATTTCCCGCAGGGAAATATCCGGAATCCACAGCAGAAAAACAGTGGATTCCCGCTTCCGCGGGAATGACATACGCTTTCCTTTTCGACCATACACCATAGAAATACGATTGCACCTGAAAAATGGCGTTTCTGCCGAAAATGCGGCATAATATGGCGCAATCGGGAGCGTAACCGATGGATATGACCGCGCAGTTGATTTCATCATTGGAAGATGCCGCCGCACTGCTGCGCCGGCACGTTTCTCTATTGAGCGATGCGGATTTGGCGCGCCCGCTGCCCGAAACGGATGTTTCGGTGGGCGAGGGGCTGGCGCAATTGGTCGGCTGGCAAGAGCACACACTTTCGGTACTGCCGAAAATGCTGGCACAAATCGAGGTGGCTCTGCCGCCGGTGAATGCCGCCGAGCGAAATGCGAAATCGGCGGCGGAACACGGCGGCAAATCGCTGACGTGCCTGCTGGGTGAATTTTCGCGGAATCACGAGCGGCTACTGATGCTGTTGCGTCCCGTTCCACCGGAAGCACTGACGCTGCGGCGCACCCGCAACGGGCAGATTTTCACCGTGAAAAGTTACGTGCTCGATACCTTTCAGCAAAAAGTGCTGGAATTTGTTGACCGGTTGCAATTGATGGAATAAAGAGCAGGAAGCGAAACTTCACGCAGCAAAGGAGTAATTTCGGGATGGATGACAAACAACGCCAACGGCTGGATGCCCACGCCGTGCAAGCCTATCTCACGCTAGCAGAAATGTCGGCGGAGGGCGAAGTGGAAGTTTGTGAAGATTATATTTTGGGGTATACCGGCGCAGATTTGCCCACCTTCAATTTTTTCGTGCCGCTGCGACTGACCGGGCTGATGGATGAATCGCTGGCGGATGCGGCGGCGTTTTTCAAAACGCGGCACACAATGTATGCTGTCAGTTTGGAAGAACACCGCGTGCCCGACGGCACGGAGTATCTTTCAGTGCGGCGGTATCAGCCGTTGCCGCCCCAGCCGATTGTCGCCTCGGATATGCTGCCGGAAGCGCCGACTATCCGCGCCGATTTTACGGTGAAACAGATTACCACCGTGCCCGATTTAACGGCATTTTATTCTGTGCTGCGGGCGGTGTACGATTACACGCCGGAAGAAGTGATGCTGCTCTTCCCGTCCACCCATCTGAAAACAAACCGTTTGCGCCATTTTATCGGATTTACGGATGAGGGGTTGCCGGTGTGCGCCGGCACGTTAATTTGCGCCGAAAATGTTGCCAGCGTATGGAATCTGGCAACGCTGGATAATTTCCGGCGGCGCGGTTTGGCAACCGCGATGCTCAACAATATGCTTTTTGAGGCACGCGGGCACGGCTGTGATATGAGTATGATTTACGCCACCCCGATGGGATTTTCGCTGTTCAATGAGTTGGGGTTCAAACTTTTTGGCATGCGACAGTGGTTTTTACCGCAGGAGATTGGTTAATGCAAAACCAACAAACATTGTCGGCAACAAACCAAATTCTCTTGAAAAATTGTAGGGGCAGCCCTTGTGGCTGCCCTGTTCTGGGCGACCACAAGGGTCGCGCCCCTACATATCAAACGAATATCTGGTTTGATTTTGCATTAATTAGAGATTAGACCTCTTGCAAAAGTCTGTCATACCGGAATTTCCCGCAGGGAAATATCCGATATCCAGAATAAAACGATGGATTCCCGCTTTCGCGGGAATGACATCAGAGAAAATATAGCGAAAAATCACTTTTCATCGCTTTAAAAAACAACCTCAAACCACATTTGGCACTTTTACAAGAGGTCTATTGGTTAATTGGAGACTCGGTAATTGCGAATCTCCAATCTCCAACCGCTATTCGTCTTCTGCCGCATCGTGGCTCTGGTCGAGCGTGTAATTGCCCCCCTGCTCGACCGTATCCCCTTTGAGCCAATATTTGCCGATTACCCCCAATTTTAACAGCCACAAGCCGCCACCGATGAGCAATGCCAACACCAGTGGTATCAGGCACGCCATCACCAGCAGCGACGATTCGATAACGCCCATCGGCTAGCCTCCCAGCAAATCGCCCAAATTGATATTCATCCCACCGGAAGAGCCACCGCCGCCACCACTGGTTTTCGGCATAAATTGCAAAATTTTGTTCGCCAGTTTGGTCATCGGCATTGTTTGCAGCCAAACGCGCCCAGGACCTTCTAGCCGCGCCAAAAATAGCCCTTCGCCGCCGAGAATGATATTGCGGAATCCTTTAACCATCGTCACATCAAATTTCACCGATGGCTCAAACATTGCCACATAACCGGTGTCCACTTTCAGCACCTGCCCCGCCTGCAAATTGTATTCCACCACTTCGCCGTCCAACTCGGCAAAAACCAGTCCGGGACCGGTGGCGCGCTGCATAATGAAGCCTTCGCCGCCGAAAAAGCCCGTGCCCAGTTTTTTGCGGAAATGAATATCCAAATCCACCGATTTTTCGGCGACCATAAACGCATCTTTCTGCATAATCAAACTTTGCCCGTCCGCCAAATCGAAAGGAATGATTTTGCCCGGAAATTCGTTGGCAAAAGCGACAATCCCCGTGCCGCGATTGACGAAAAAGTCGGTGATGAAAAGTGACTCGCCGGAGAAGGCGCGTTTCAGCATTTTGCCGATGCCGCCGCCGCTGTGCGTTTTCATTTCCACATTGGCGCTCATCCAACTCATCCCGCCCGATTCGGAATATACCACTTCGCCGGGCTGCAATTGGATGGTGACCACTTGCAGGGTTGTGCCGTCGATGCGGTAACTGATGCGCCCCGGCGCGCCCCGATACTCCGTTTGGATGTGTTCCACCGTGGTATCGAGTTTGGGGGGCAATGCCCCGCCCTGTCCGGTTAATGAAGTTTGGTCTGTCATTTTTCCTCCTTGAATGATGATTATTTATCTTTACGTTTTTTCTTGCCAAAAAGTTGCACGCGGCGAAACGGCGCGCGGATGCCGTTGCCTACCAACCGAAAAACGCCACGAATGGTATCGAATGTGACGCGCCAAAAGGTTCTCACGCCGCGAAAGTACCATTTTCCCGCTTTTTTGCCGGTGTCCACCGCCGATTCCGCGTGCGAAACCAGCGCCGCGCGGGCGGCATCGCCGCGCTCGGCAAGCCAGCGGGTGATTTCGCGCTCATCCACCCCGCTGATGGCGCGCAGGCTGTCCTGCCAGTTCTGCAAACCTTCTTCCCCCAGCCGAAAGTAGGCGTCGGCGCGATGCCCGATGATGTATGTTGACAGCGCGTTCGTGCCCGCCGAAGCGATGATGCCCAGCAGTGGCAATGCTTTCAGTGCGGATTTTTCGGCGAAAATTTCGGTGAATTTTGCGCCGGCGCGCTGCCCCGCTTTTTGCACCAGCGAACTCGCGCCCGCGCTCAAGCCCGTTACCAACAACACCACCTGCTGTTTTTCCCGCTCGGAAAGGGGGTAGCCGTGCGCGTGAGCAATTTCCAGCACCAATTCCGCCTGCAATTTGAATGTCGCGCCGATGTCTGCCGCCGTGCCGAGAATCAGTGCGGTTGCCGTGCCCACACCGGGAATCAACCCCGCACTGGATGTCACCGCGCCGATGGTGGCAGTTTTTTGCGTTTTTTGCTTGATGAGCGATTGCACAATGGCGGCGGTATCGGCGGCAGGTTGCTCCCGGCGCAGCGCTTCAACCCGTTGCGCCGCCGCTTTCACATCCACATCATTGATAGTATTCAGC
>JALVZI010000322.1 GCA_027022125.1 Anaerolineae bacterium
ACGTTTGTTTTGTCCAATCCTCGGCTACATAACATCCAAACAACCGGTTAACATGCAAACAAGCCGTGGACGTTGTTCGCCGCGGCTTGTTCCGTTAAATTTTGTGATTGCCGATTTTAATTGAAACTGAACGGGTCTTCGCCGTCAATTTCCTCCATTTCAAATTCGGCATCAATGCGCACCCACAAATAAATTTTGTGCCCTTCTTCCACTTCTTCCCAGCGTGCCGCAACGATATCCAACTCGCCGCGAGAGCCGTCTCCCAGCGGAAAATTGAGCCGCGCCGGGCGACCCTCTGCCCACGCTGTTTGGCAGCGCTGCATCAGTTTCGGTCCGTCGAATGTGCGCATCTGCACCAGCGCAACATGGTTCAGCGTGCTGCCTTCCAGCACACTGCTCGACCAGCGATTGGTCACAGATTCAAAATGTGGCGGAGGTCCTTCGACAATGGTAATATATGCGGGTTTCAGTTCCATAATTCACCTGTTCGTTCGTCATCTAATTTCGCACGGTCTGCGCATCGCAGATATTTTACACCATAGTGGTATTTTATGCGATTTTTGAGTTCCAAAAATTGGCATGATAATCGCCTTGACAAATGTTGCTTTTTTGCCGAAAACTTTCGTGATGCGTGATGCGTGATGCGTGATGCGTGATGCGTGATGCGTGATGCGTGAAACGTGATGCGTGAAACGTGACTTTGGACTTTGGACTTTGGACTTGAAACTAACAACTGAATGCAACCTTGAACCCGAAACCAGAAACCCGAAACCTAACCCACATCGATATTTGGCAAGCGGCGCGTGTGCCGTTACAATTTTAGTGACACAGAGAAAAAAGGATGTTTCATGCCAAAAGAGTGGCTCATCACCGCCGTGGGACGCTTGTTGCGCCCGTTATTTCCCCGCCGACCGCTGCCCCGCGACCCGCGCGCGATTGTGGTTTTAAAACCGTGCTGTCTGGGGGATGTGATACTCGCCACCCCGGCGCTGGCGGCGCTGAACCGCCGTTTTCCGCACGCCGAAATTGATGTGGCTGTCGGCAGTTGGAGCCGCGCCGCACTGGCGGGTAATCCCCGCGTGCGAACGCTGATTGACAGCGGGCGAGTGGGGCAGGGACGCTATGGCTGGCGCGATGTGTGGCAATTGGCGAAAGAACTGCGCCGGCGGCAGTATGATTTGGCGGTCACGCTCGACCGCTCGCCGGTGGTGGGGCTGATACCGTGGCTGGCGGGCATTCCCCACCGGCTGGGATTGGACAGCTTTCAGCGGGGATTTGCTCACACCGTCCCTGTGCCGGTTCCGTCTGCGGTGCGGCATGAAGCGCAAATTTATTTGGATTGTGTCACGGCGGGTGCGGATTTTGCGGCGGATGAATTTTCGTTCCCGCCGGAATTTTATCCCCCCGACACTGAGAAAATCGCCCCGTGGATTGCTGCGCCGTTTGTGGTGCTCCATCCGGCGGGCGGGGTGAACCCCGGCATGCATATGCCCGATAAACGCTGGCTGCCGGAGCGATTCGCCGCGCTGGCAGACCGTTTCGCGGCGGTGGGATGGCGGGTGCTGTTCAGCGGCACGGCAGACGATGTGCCGCTCTGCCGTCAAATTACCGACCGGATGCACGCCCCCGCGGAAATTGTGGCAGGGAAATTATCGCTGGCGGAATTCGGCGCGTTGTGCCGTCACGCCGCGCTTTTTGTCGGTGGCGATACCGGCGCGATGCATGTCGCTGTCGCCACCGGTTGCCCGACGGTGGCAATTTTCGGTCCCACCGACCCTCGCCGGTACAGACCGTTCGCCCCGCCCGCGCGGGCAAAAACGGTTTGGCGACCGTGGGCGGTTCCGGAAGGCGGAGTGGGGCAGGGTGCAGCAGCCGATTTTTCGTGGGAAAACGGCGCATCGGTGGATGAAGTTTGGGCGGCGTGCGCGGCGCTCGGTTCAATAAATAATGAGTAATGAACAATGGGTTGCGGGATAGAGATAGGGATTCGCTGAATCGCTGAATCGCAGATTCGCTCATTCGCTCATTCGCTCATTCGCAAATTCGTCCTTTCCGTGCTCAAAGCGTAGGGGCGACCCTTGTGGTCGCCCGAATGAGTATAATTACAAAACAATCTTGAAAATTGCCATCTTATGGAAAGTATGGTACTATATTCCTAATCGTTTGGGGTGAGAAACATATATGGCAGATAAAAAAAACGTCCAACAGAAAATTAAAGCCGGAATAGCCGCTTTTAAAGCCGGAGACCGCACCACGGCGCGGTTGACCCTGCAATCGGCATTGCGGGATGACCCGCAAAACATCTCTGTGCTGCTGTGGCTGGCGTATCTCGCCTCAGAATTCGATAAACGTGTTTTTTACCTGAAACGGGTGTTGGAAATTGACCCGCAGAATGAGCGTGCCAAACAGGGTTTGGAATGGGCAAAAGCGCGCCATACCGCCGAATCGAAAGAATCGGTGGCGCAACCGCCCGCACATTTGGCGGAAACACACCCGTCCGGCATTACGCCGACAACGGATTCGTTAAAAGCGTCTTTCGGCACTGATGAAGTCAAGAAGAATGCAAAAAAAGGCATCGTTGCTCAGCAAGCCCGCCGCCGATTTCGCCCGCTGATTGCGCTGATTGTGTTCGGCGTGGTGGCGCTCGGTATCATCTCGGTGGTACTGCTGGCGCTCGGCGGGCAAACGCTGGCAGATTTGCGCCCCACTGCCACCGCGACTCTCACCGCCACTGCGACATTCACCCCGCTGCCGCCCACTGCCACCGAAACCCCCACCGCGACCAACACCCCGTCGCCGGTGCCCACCAATACCCCCGTGC
>JALVZI010000323.1 GCA_027022125.1 Anaerolineae bacterium
ATATAGTCGGCTCTCAAACCTTATTTTTCTCTGTTTCTCTGCGCCTCTGTGGTTTAATTTTTTCACGGGCAACAACCCGACAATTAAGGTTGGACGATGCATTACGCGGTTTTGATGTTGATGCGTTTCGGTCTGGTTTCTTCCGCTTTGGGGAGCGTTAAAATCAGGATACCGTTTTTGAACACGGCTTCGGCAGCGGCGGCATCAATTTGCACGGGGAGTTCGATTTGCCGCTCGAACGATGCGGCAACACGTTCTCGCAGATGGTAGGTGCGATTTTCGTCTTCCGTTTCGTCGCCGGTGGCTTTGATGGTGACCACATTGCGGTTGATGGTGATGTCCACCGCATCCGGGTCGAAACCGGGCAGTGCCGCTTCGATGACCATCGCGTCTTCGGTTTCATACACGTCTACCGGCAGGGGACGGGCAAATTGTTCTGCCATCCAGCGCGGTCCGCGTCGAAAAACATCATCATCAAACATTTCGCTCATCGCGTGATACAGCGGGTTTCGTCGTCTCATTCGATACATCATTTTATCACCTCCATTTGGTGAGCAATTTTTGGGGTTTTTGGCTCACCATTGGCGGTGAACCATTACACCGATAGCATACCCGCCCAATGATAGATTATCGTTAACACCATGTTAGAAAGGCGTTAATGTTTTCCACAAAAAAAGGCGCTGCGGACACGCCACAACGCCTTTTTGGATAGCCGCCAACGGCGGCTCAGGTTACTAACCTCATCCACCACCTGCCGGTTGTTTTGTTTTTAACTTAACCTTCGGGGTGAACTCAAATTCGTATTCTTCCGGATTCGGTTCGGCGGCGGGGTACTGGTCACCCAGCGCAGCGGGAAATTCGTAGCGCAGGGTGTCAGTTCCGGTAGCCGCCGTGGCGATGGGTTCCGGCGGTGCAAAAGCGATAGCCGTCCCTTTCAGCCGTTCCTCTTCGTTGACAATATTGTAGGTGGCAAGCCAGTTGTTTATGCCGCCTTCCAGAATGTAAACATTGTCAACGCTTTCACCCACCAGAATTTTCCACGCCTCGGTGGCGCGGGCTTCATCGTTGCTCATCACCACAAACAGGGTGTTCGCCGGCATTTTCATCAACTCTTTCGACAACTGCGGCAATTCGTCAATTGACACGTTTTTCGCATCTTTGATGTGGAAGAGGTTGTAGTCGGCTTCGTCGCGCACATCCAGCATCACCGTGCGCACATGGTCGTTGGCGATGTAACTCAGCAATTCCGGCGGTTCAATTTGAACTTCACGATTTGCCAATTGTTCGGCTTTGTCGGGGAAGAATTTCTGATACCGTTCCAGCGGGGTGGGCTGCCCGATGAAAGCGACAATCAATGCCAGCACGCTGATACTCGCCGCGCCGATGAGTTTGTATTTCGTTTTCGATTTGTCCGGTTTGGTGCCGTTTACGGCATTTTCCACCACTTCGGCGCCCCAGAAGAGGAACATCGCCAAAATGACGATACCGGCAACGATGACACCGGTGGGCAGGTGTAACCAGTCCATCAGTGTGTATCGCCCCATATACGAGGAGTTCCAGAAATCGGAAATGCGGTCGACGGTATTGCTGAAAATGAAGATACCGACACTCAACCCGCCGACAAAGAACATTGCATCTTTTTTGAAGGTAGCGACCGCTACCAAAGATGTACCCGGTCAGTAACCGCCGATGACAAACCCGACCCCCATTATCAACCCGCCGACTATGCCGGGCCACAGGTAGGTTTCGTTGACAAAAACACGGTTATAATCGAGCCCGCCGAGAGCGGCAGCACCAAAAACCAGCACCATCGCCACCACAATGGCAGAAAACATCACTTTGAAAACGGTCATATCAGTCAGGTAGAATTGGGCGGCAAGTTTTTCCGATTTGGCAAACCCGCCGATTTCCAACATATACCCGAACCCAAAGCCAATCAGCAATGTAACGGTGTAAAAACCGATTTTGCCGTACATCGCTTGGATGGGGAACGGACCGGGGAAACTAACAAATAAATGTTCCATTGATACGCCTCCCTATATCCACAACCGTCTGAAGAAGTAGGCAACGGCATATGCCCCGGCAAACACCGCCAGCAAAAACGCCCAACTGCCCACCGAGAGTACCGTGCCGCCGGACAACCCCTGCCCGGAGGTACATCCGCGGGCAAACCGCGCGCCGTACCCCATAATGATGCCGCCCAAAAACGCCATCAGCCAGCGGGTGCGCACCGAAATTCGCGGACCTTTGCCGGTGGTAAAACTCAACCGACCGTGTATCCACGCCGACACAAACCCGCCCGCAACGATGCCGATGGACATATACACCAGCCAGTTGTCCAACGGTTCGCGGTCGCCGCCGGCGTATTTCAGCAGGTAGGCGTTCTGGTTCACCGAATTGGGAGAGATGAAATCTTGAATGGCAGCAATATACCGTTGCAGCGCACCCGATGCGCCCAACCCGCTACCGGTCAGAAAGAATGCGGCAAAGAGCACCACACCCAACAGGGCACCGGCAGCGTATGGGTTGGCATACGGGGCTGGTTTCTTTTTCTTGGCAGTTACAGTCATATTATGCCTCCTCTGTGTTATCTTTTTTCGCGCTGGTCGCTTCGATGTGGCGGGGTTCGCCATTCGGCACTTCCACTTCATCCCAGCCTTCAATCATCGATTTGATACCCGCCAGCGGCGTATGTCCGGTGGTGGTCAGGTACATATGCATCACAATGAACGACGCAAACAGCCACGCAATCAAACTGTGGATGGGCGCCAGCACCGGCAATCCACCCAACGCTTCATCGAACTGGGGCCAGTGCTGCATTCCCCAAATCAGTGTGCCGGTGATAACCTGTAACGGCAGCAACACATTCAGCAAACCGAAATAGGTAATCTGCTGCAGCGGATTCAGTTTTCTGTTTTTGGTTTTCTCGAAGGGGTGTTCTGCGCCTTTGAAAATCCCGTTCATATAGAATTGGGCTTGTACCATCATTTGGTTGAAATACCCGCGCGGTTGCGGAATATACTGTCGAATTTCGCCGCTGGCGAGGTTATAGAACAGTGCCAGCAAGGCGTTTGCCAACAGCAGGAAGCCCAGCACGTTGTGTACCGACACCACATTGGGGAAGGCAAACATACCGAACATATCGGGCTTGTGGATAATCAACCCGGTGAACACCAGCAGCAGAATTGCCAACGCCTGCAACCAGTGCCACAACCGCTCGTAAACATCATACATGTAAACCCGTTTTAATTTGTGGTGCGGCGGCGGGGTTTTCAGCGCGAAGTAATAGCGCAATCCACCGTGCAGCGAAACACCGGCGAGCACACCCAAGAATGACAGAATGCCCAGCCAGTCAATCCACCAGACACTGCTGTGTCCGAAAATGTACAATCCTTCTTTGGCGAGGTCCGGTTTAAACGCTAGCGTGCCGTCATCGTTGGTGATGATTTCGCCGGAGTTGGCGACATTTTCACTGCCGAAGATAGCCGGAACCACCCCGCCGGGCACATACGATGCCAGTGTCATCGGTTGGTCGAGCCGCGAATTTTTGCTGTGGCAGACGGTACAGTCTTTCACTGCGAAATCGCTGTTGGTCACATCGTGGCTGATGTCATACGGTTGGGTTTCGGCGACGATGTGCGGATTGCTCAACCCCAACGCCTGCAAGTTTTGTTTGATGAGCGATTCTTTTTCCGGCGTGTCTATCCGCAATTCAGACTCACTGAGTGCGCCATCGCCGTTGCTGTCGAACACCGCCAGCACGTCAGAGCGATAATGGTCGCCATCCAGATACGCCGCTTTCAAATCCATCTGGCGGACGGGGCGTACCGGGTCGCCGGCAACCCAATACCACGACGAAATCATATTGAACGGTGAGACAACCTCATCTTCTTTAAATTGTTTTTCCATTGCCAGCGACGGCACAAACCCGGTAATCAGCGATGCGGGGTCATCTAACTTGCCGTTAATGCCGCGATACACTTTTTTCCCGTTGCCATCTATACCGATGACCGTCCAGTCAACCTGCTGGATGGCAGGCGCATACAGATGCGGAATGTGGCACGATTGGCAACTGAGGCTGTTAAAGTGGCTGGTTTTGTATGGCAGCCAGTCGTGGGCAACATACGGGTCGTGACACCCTTCGCAATCGCGCATACTGTTGTTCGTTTCGGGGTCGTCAATGCCCTGTGTGGTTTTCCCTTTGGCAAATTCGTGGGACGGTTCTTTCAAATATGCGCCCACATCCATCCGCCGGGCATCAAAAATCAGGTGCGAAAGTTGGTTGTCGGGGTTCCCCCGGAAGTAAGCGGGGTTATTTTGCGACGGGTGGCAATCTACACAATTCACCGCTCGTTCGGCGTGAATGTCGAAAGCGCGGTCGAGCGAGGTTTTGCCCGCCACGTTCAACCCGCTGACGTTGATGCGCTGCGGAGAGAAGATTTCGCCGGTGGTGGCGGTGTTGTGTCCCGGTTCGCCGTTGATGGTGACGGTGGTGCTTGCGTCGGCATACACATCGCCGTGACACAATCCGCACGCATCGTCACCGGGGTCGCGCATTTTGGTGTATCTGGGCAACAAATTGCCGTCCGCATCGAACGCATTGGGATTCCATTCATACGTGCCATCGGCAGAAATGTTAACAATCCCCGACCCGAAAAGGGTAGCGGTGTTTGCCCACTTGAATTTCCCCGTTTCCAGCATAAAATTGCGGGCATTGGTGTTGGGGCTTGGCAAATGGCACAAGAAACAGTTCATTTCTTCCACACCCGATTTGCTCCAATCCCACGTGGTGATATTTCCGTTTTCATCGAGCACGTGTGTGGTGGGGTCTGTGCCGGTAACAGAGACTTGCGGCAGCGGCGTGCCATCCACATCGGTGGCAGCCGGACCGCCGCCCACGTGCCGCGGACCAAACAACTGCACCCACGAAGCGGTTCCCAAATCGAAGGTGCCGTCGCCGCCGGGGGTGAGATAGCGGTAGGTCAGCGGGCTCCATTTGCCGTACGGTCCGGGGCTGGTATCCCACGGATGCCCGTTTTTCACCTGCCCGGGGAAGGTCATATTAGCCATACCCATATCGGCGTGGAAACTGTGGGTAGCAATAAATTCGGCATCGTGACAACTGCCGCACGTTTTGATGGTTGACATCGGGTTGCCGGTGTCGAGCACATTATTTCCGTCTGTGTCCAGTATCGGGAATACCGGGTGCGCAATGGGACCGGGATTTGCGTTTTCTGTGCTGCTGGGTGGCAGGTAGGGAAATGGTCCCTGAGCCAACACGATGCTTGCCAGCGCCACCACGGTTAAAGCGATAATGCTCAACATAATGATGGTGCGCCGGTATTTTCGCAGTGATGGCGGAATGATGGCTATTCTGCGTTTCATCATTTAGCTCCCTCTTGATTGACAGTTTGGGTAGAAACTTCGCGTCCACCAAATTCGATGGGGTCGCCGGGATAGCCGAGTGCCACCCAATCGAGCCGCCCGGTTTCACTGTGGCAGTCCACGCATTGCAGCGCATCTTCTTTCGGGGCGACCATATGGGTGGTGGGCCAGTACATTTCCGTCGGGGCGAAGTCGTAATGTCCGCTGTACGGCAGGTTATTGGCTTCTGCACCCAAACGGAAGGCTTGATCCCAATTGAAATCTGTCCAGTAGCCGCCTTCGCCAAAGGTTTTCGGCAGCAAAAAGTATTTGTATTCAGTGTCATACGGCTGTTTGCCGCGATGAACTTTGAAGGGCCAAATTTTGGCGGTGGGGTCGTGAATATCCCCTTTGGGGTAGTTCATCGGGGTTGGTTTGGTGGGGTCAATTTTATCGCCCGCCAAATAGCGGTATGAGGTTTCGTTATACCAGCGATATTCCGGAACCAAGTTCTTTTCATACGTAAACGAACCTTTGATTTTCAGGTATTCGTGAACGCTTTCCGGCAAATCATGACCGGCTTGCGACCAGTCCCAGTAAATTTTGGTGGATTCCTTTCGCGCCATTTCGGGAATGTGACAAGTTTGGCAAGCGACGGTATCGGTGTGCTCGTTGATACGTTCGTCTTCGTGCGGCGTTTCGCTGTGGCAATCGGTGCACGCCACTTGATTTTCTGCTGCCAAACTGTCCAAACTCACCGAGATGGATTTTCCGCGAATGTCGTGATGTTCGGTGGTGTGGCAGGTAACACATTGGAAGTCATATCCGCCCATATGCACATCCAATTCTTTGTCGGGGAAAAGCAGGCTTTGGTCTAAATCGCCGTGTTTTACACGATTGCCGCCGCCGCCGTTAAAGTGGCACATCCCGCAGTTGCCGCGGTTCGGCGTGCCAACACTCTGCGCCGCCGCCACCAAATCGACACTATCATCGGGATAACCGGCTTTGGTTTTTTTGTAAACGCCGGTATTGTCGTGGCAAGCCAAGCAGTCAACACTATCCTGGTTATTTTCAGAAAAATCGAAGTTGGCATCTTTCCATCCATACCCAACGTGGCAAGTGGTACAGGCGGGCCAGTTTGGTGTAATGCCAATACAGAAATTGTTGATGGCATTCTTTTTACCCAACTGATACTCGCCGCCGCGTTCCGGCACATACACCGGCTTGCTGAGCCACGTCCAGTGGGTGGTTTGTTGAACTTCTTTGGCGGCATCGGGATGGCATTGCAAACAGGCGTGTGTTACATCCTGCGCCGTTTCATACGGACCTGTCATCAACACTGAGTGGTCGGTATGGACGGGTGTGGGTGTAACGTGCACCCATGGGTCATCTTTTTTCACATTGTCATTCGGTTTTGCAAAAATGACAATGGGAATAATGATGATGAGCAATGTGACAGCCAATCCATATACCCAAATGTATTTACTATTTTTCATAAGCGCCTCATCCTTTTATATGAATTTACTCATACCCCCGTGGCGGAGGGGTTTGAATAATGTGGTGCCGATGCGATAAAATATCGGATTGGACGCTACGGATTAAATCGAGTGCATCCAATACCCGATGGTCGGTGAGTTTGTAAAAAACGAAGGTGCTGTCGCGCCGAGCCGTAACCAGCCCGCGGTCGCGCAGTGTTCGCAAATGCCGAGAAACCGTCGCCTGCGGCAAATTCAGCGCGGCAACCAACTCATTCACCGAATGTTCTCCGTCATCCGACAATTCGTACAATACCGCAATACGTATCGGGTCGGCGATGGCTTGACACATCATTGCGTGCAGCGCGTGTATGTCTTTGGTCGTTGGTTTTGGTCGGTTCGGCATAACTCCCCTTTACTATATTCGGATAAACGAATATAGTAATACCAAAAACAATGATAGCACTTTTAAAATTCGTGCCTAGTGACAAATGTCACACAAAATTGTGACATCTGTCGCAAAACAGAAAATATGTGGATAACTTTTTGTTGGTGATGCTTTTTGATGGAATCTCACCCAATTGCACAAAGGTTGCGTTAGAAAGGGGCGTATACCCTACAATTGACAACCTCGCCCGTTCCGCCGATAATTACTCTCAAAGGTGAACTGGTTGAAACTTTTTGTGTGACTGAAATTCAGCCACGAATTTTCACAAATTTCACAGATTTTTAATGTCATTCCGGAATTTCCCGCAGGGAAATATCCGGAATCCATAGCGAAACACCGTGGCTTCCCGCTTTCGCACCCGCAGGGCACAGGCGGGAATGACATCATAAAAATTACCGATGATTTTTGTAATTTTGACACACTTTTCAAAAGTTTCATTTAGTTCGGTGAAAAAATGAAACGTCTTCTGAGAATTTTACTGCTGCTGGGCACACTGATGCTCGCCGGTGGCGCACCGACCGCCCACGCGCAATCCGGCGGCGGGGTGCTGGTGCTCACCGCAAAAGGCGCTATCACCCCGGTGATGGTCAGTTACATTCAGCGGGGCATCGCCCGCGCCGAAAACCAACGCGCCGAGGCGCTCATCATCGAGTTGGATACCCCCGGCGGACAGGTTGACCTGACCCGCACCATCATCAAAAGTATCATCAACGCCGATGTACCGGTGGTGGTGTACGTTTATCCACCGGGCGGATTTGCCGCGTCGGCGGGCACGTTCATCACCCTGTCGGCACACGTGGCGGCGATGGCTCCCCAAACCAGCATCGGGGCGGCAAGCCCGGTAAACGCGCAGGGCGGCGACATCAGCGACACGCTGCGCGCCAAGTTGGAAAACATTCTGGTGGCGGATATGCAGAATCTCGCCGAGCGGCGCGGCGAAAAAGCCGTCCAATGGGCAACCGATGCCATCCGCGAAGCGAAAGCCGCCAACGCCAAAACCGCGCTCGATTTGGGCGTGATTGACATCATCGCCCGCGATTTGAACGGTTTGCTGGCGCAGTTAAACGGTCGCACGGTGGAGGTGCGCGGCGAAATGCGCACCCTGCACACGGTCGGTGTACCGGTGCACCCCCTGCCGATGACACTGGCGGAACAATTTTTGGCAATTATTCTGCGCCCCGAAATTGCTTTCATCCTGCTGGCAATCGGACCGCTCGCCATTATTTACGAGCTGGCAAATCCTGGCGGATATGTCGGCGGGGTGATTGGGGTTATCTGTTTGGTGCTGGGATTGTATGCCGTGGGGCAGTTGCCGGTCAATTATGCCGGGGTCGGGCTGCTGGCGCTGGCAATTGTGCTGTTCACTGTGGATGTGTTCGCCCCGACGCACGGGGCGCTCACCACGTTGGGAGTCGTATCGCTGGTGATGGGGGGACTGCTGATGTTCAATCAGAACGAATTGGGTTACCAAATTTCCATCGCGCCGATTGTCGCCACTGCGGTGGCGTTGGGGCTGTTCTTCTTTTTTATCGTGGGGAAAGCGGTTGCCACTCTGAAAATGAAACCGTCCACCGGTGCAGAACGGCTCATCGGAATGACAGGTATTGTCAAAGCGCCCATCGTCCCGCCGGAACGCGGTATCGTGCTGGCAGACGGCACGCGCTGGCAGGCAGTCAGTGCAGATGACACCCCCATCATCGAGGGGGAAACGGTGGAAATTGTCGGTGTGCAGGGGTTGACGGTAACGGTGAGAAAATCAATGAACAATGAAAAATGAACAATGAAAAATTGCGAGCCGCAGGCAAAACAATCTCTGCATTTGCCGGTTGGAGATTGCTTCGGCGTTGCGCGTCTCGCAATGACAGTTTACCGATTAGCGCGCGGAAATAAATTTCCGCGCGCTAATCGGTAAACTGTCATTG
>JALVZI010000324.1 GCA_027022125.1 Anaerolineae bacterium
GCAAGCAGGGTGTTGATGGTTTCCGCATTGTGGCGGCGATATGTCGAAAATCGCAGCGTCGCGTTTTCGTCCAGCAGTGCCAGTTTCGCTGTGGTGGAACCGATGTCAATGCCCAGTTGGTAGCGTGGTTGTGCCATTGTTTCTCTCCCGATAGAAAATGGATGAATTCCAAATTGTTATGGTCATTCTATCGGGTGAGGGTCAATATGTGTGTCAATTGAGGTTAACAGTTGGTTACAAAAAACTGCCCGCTACCTCCCATAAAAGTTTTGCCGAAATGAGAAAGAGCACGGCGGCATATACTTTTTTGATTGCCGGGGTTTTGGCTTTGTGCATCATAAACCGCGCGCCGAATTGCGACCCCAGCAGCACCGCAATCGCGGTGAACACGGTAATGCCCAGCGGAAATTGTCCGTGCGCCACGTGCCCCAAAAAGCCGGAAAACGATGAAAATGTGACGACCATCGCCGTGGTGGCAGCGGCTTGTTTGGTGGGATAGCCCATCCACATCAGCAATGGCACAATGATGAACCCGCCGCCGATACCGAGCATACCCCCCAGAAAACCGATGCCCAACCCGCTGACGCCGCCCCACAGCGTTCGCTGTGCCAGCGACAGCGCGATATGTTCGCTGGCGTCCGGTTTTCCGGCGACCATCGTCATGCGGATGGCGGCGGCAATCACCGCCACAGCGAACGCCGCCACCAGCCAATCGTGCGGAACCAGTGGCTCGACCAGCGCGCCAATCGGTGCGCCGATGACCGCTGTCACGCCCATCAGCCACATCCCTTTCCAGTCTACCAGCCCGGCGCGGCTGTACGGTATCAGCGCCAGCGATGTGTTCAACCCGTTGAGCAGCAATCCCAGCGGGATGGCGACGGTTTTAAAATCGAATCCGAGCCAGTGCAAGGTGGGGATGTACACCATCCCCCCGCCCAAACCGAGCATCGCAAACAAAAATGATGCCAACAGAATAATGACTGCCGCAAGAAATGTAATCATGATGAAAGTCCTTTCAGCACAAGTTTACCATTCGCTTTCAATGATATACCCGCTGTCAAATTTGAAGTGTTTTTTTGAGTGGGCGGGAGTGATGATTCCCCTGAAGAAACTAAAATTCTCACGCCAAGACGCCAAGAAAAGCAGAGATTGTAACTGCTCGTGCGATGGTATCGTGCCGATATTTCACCTTTTGATACGCCCTGCAGGCTAATCGGAATGAAATCGGCAGGGAGAAACGCATCGCAACCCGGTAGAGACGCCCAATTTGGGCGTCTCTACGAATCATTGACACTTGGCAAGGATTTGATTTCCCCCTGCAAGCCAAAACACAGACGTGACGTGGCGTAGAGGCGGCTCGCGAGCCGCCCCTACGGATTTTAACGCGAACCGACCGATTCTTTTGGCTTCGTAGGTGTACACTGCAGCGTGCCCCTACGTTTTTCCCGCCCCCATAAGCAGTGAACTTATTGAAACTTTTTGTGTGACTGAATTTAAGCCACGAATTTTCACAAATTTTACGGATTTTAAATGTCATTCCGGAATTTCCCGCAGGGAAATATCCGGAATCCACAGCAAAACATCGTGGATTCCCGCTTTCGCGGGAATGACATTTAAAAAATTGCCGATGGTTTCCGTAATTTTGGCACACTTTTCAAAAGTTTCATTTAGTTCAGTTACAAAAATCAGTGAAAATCTGCGTAATCCGTGCAATCTGTGTTCTATTTTCGTGTTCGTCGACCGGAGATTGCTTCGGCGTTGCGCGCCTCGCAATGACATTTTCCGCACCCTTTCCGTAGGGGCGAACTTTATGGTCGCCCGAAACAGGGTATGCCCCTACGATTGTTCGAGATGACCAGTGACGAATGACCAATGACAAATGACAAATGACAAATTTTGCAAATATCTGCAAAGGGGATATAATCCCTCTCGAAAAAACAGTTCAACGCCCATTGAAATAATATGGGCGTTTTATTCGGTGGTATATTTCAATAATTATTGAATTACTTTCGGGGGCAATGGCGATATGACGGACGAACAATTGGAGCAAATTGCAGCGGTACTGAAAGCAATGGCAGACCCGAATCGGTTGCGGATTATGGACATCATCATGGAAGGCGAAACCTGCAACTGCGAGTTGACCGACCGGCTGGGGCTGGCGGCAAATTTGCTGTCGCACCATTTGCGCGTGCTGAAAAAAGCCGGGCTGGTCAGCAGCCGCCGCGATGAAATTGACAAACGCTGGATTTACTATCGGGTGAATGAAGAGGTGATAGCCGTGTGGCATCAATGGTGCAGCACTTTTTTGAACCCCGACCGCATTCAGAATTGCAAAAAACTCTGTGGTCCCGAAGGGCAACTCATCCCGGTTGACCCCGAACATCTGGTGGTGGGATAGGGATTCGTTGAATCGCCCATTCGCTCATTCACAAATTTGCCTATTCGGAGGAATTTTATGACGGTTAAAAATATCTCGCTTTCAACAGAGAAATCATGGAAACTCCCCGCGCTGACCGCTATTGCGGCGGTGGTATGGGTTGGGCTGTGGACGCAATTGCAGCCCTTTGCCGATTGGCTGACATATTCGGTGTTGCGGATTGCCCCCGAAACAAAACTGGGCGAGTCGGTCAACTTTTTTCTGTATGATGTGCCGAAAATCATTCTGCTGTTGGGCGGCATGATTTTTCTGGTGACGTTCATCCGTTCGTTTTTCAGCACCGAGCAAACCCGCGCGCTGCTGGGCGGCAAACGCGAAGGCGTGGGCAATGTGCTGGCGGCGGCGCTGGGGGTCGTTACCCCGTTCTGCTCGTGTTCCGCCGTGCCACTGTTCATCGGTTTTGTGGAAAGCGGCATTCCGCTGGGGGTCACTTTCTCGTTTCTCGTTTCCGCGCCGATGGTGAACGAAGTGGCGCTGGTGATGCTGTTCGGCATGTTCGGCTGGAAAATTGCCGGGCTGTATATGGGCACGGGGCTGCTGGTGGCAATCATCGGCGGTATGGTCATCGGGCGGCTGAAACTGGAACGGTATGTGGAAGATTTTGTGTGGCAAATGCAGGTCGGTACGGCGGCGCAGGGGTTCGAGTTCAAACCGACGCTGGATGACCGCCTCCGCGATGCCGCCCGTGCCACCCGCGAAATTGTCGGCAAAGTGTGGATTTATGTCATCATCGGCATAGCAGTGGGGGCGGGCATTCACGGATATGTGCCGCAGAATTTTATGGCGAACATTATGGGACAGGACGCATGGTGGTCGGTGCCTGCGGCGGTGCTGTTCGGTATTCCGCTCTATTCCGGTGCTGCCGGAATCATTCCGGTGATTTACACGCTGATGGAAAAAGGCGCGGCAATGGGCACGGTGCTGGCATTTATGATGTCGGTGGTAGCGTTGAGTCTGCCAGAAATGCTCATTCTGCGAAAGGTGCTCAAACCGCAACTGATTGCGGTATTCATCGCCATCGTCGGCACGGCAATCATTTTCACCGGATTTATGTTCAACATTATTTTATAGAGACTGGAGGAAAAAATGGTCATCAAAATTTTAGGTACAGGGTGCGCAAATTGCAAGCGAGCCAAAGCCATCGCGCTGAAAGTTGTGCAGGATTTGGGTATTGATGCCAAAGTGCAAGATGTGACCGACATCCCCACCATTATGGGGTACGGAGTGACGGCAACCCCGGCGATTGTCATCAACGAAAAACTGGTGGGATACGGTGGCGTGCCTTCCCCCCAACAAATGACGAAAATGATACAGCAGTTTGTGTAACCTTCGCCGGGAGGAGGAACTATGGCAGTTTCGACACAAAAAAGTGTGACCAAACAACTTTCATTTTTAGACCGCTATCTGACGCTGTGGATTTTTCTGGCGATGGCGGTCGGGGTGGGCGCCGGATATTTCATCCCCGGCGTCGAGCAGTTCATCAGCAGATTTTCGGTAGGGACAACCAATGTGCCCATTGCCATCGGGTTGATTCTGATGATGTACCCCCCGCTGGCAAAAGTAAAATACGAAGAATTGGGCGATGTGTTCCGCAACTGGAAAGTGCTGGGGCTGTCGCTGGTACAAAACTGGGTCATCGGTCCCGTCGTGATGTTCCTGCTGGCAATTTTGCTTTTGCGCGGATACCCGCACTATATGGTCGGGCTGATAATGATTGGGCTGGCGCGCTGTATCGCCATGGTCATCGTGTGGAACGAGTTGGCAAAAGGCGATACCGAATATGCCGCCGGGCTGGTCGCGCTGAACAGCATTTTTCAGGTGCTGTTTTACAGCGTGTATGCTTATGTGTTCATCACCGTGCTGCCGCCGCTGTTCGGGCTGAAAGGCAGTTTGGTGGAAGTCAGTGTGGGCGAAATTGCCCGCAGTGTGTTCATCTACCTGGGTATCCCGTTCATCGCCGGTATGCTGACGCGATATGTGCTGGTTAAAGCGCGGGGAAAAACGTGGTATCACCAGCAATTCATCCCGAAAATCAGCCCCATCACCCTGATTGCTCTGCTGTTCACCATTATCGTGATGTTCAGTTTGAAGGGCAATCTCATCGTGCAGATTCCGCTGGATGTGGTGCGCATTGCCATTCCGCTGACCATCTATTTTGTGGTAATGTTTCTGGTCAGTTTTTGGATGGGACATGCCATCGGCGCGGATTATTCGCACAGCACCACCCTGTCATTCACCGCCGCCAGCAACAATTTTGAACTGGCAATCGCGGTGGCAGTGGCGGTGTTCGGCATCAACTCCGGCGAAGCCTTTGCCACTGTGATTGGACCGCTGGTGGAAGTGCCGGTGCTCATTGGGCTGGTGAATGTCGCGCTCTATTTCCAGCGAAAGTATTTCGGGTGAAAATGAGTAATCGTACATGGTACACACCCCCTTCCTAACCCTCCCCCTCAAAGGGGGATGGGATTTTCCCCCTTCCCTTTGAGAGAGGGGGCAGGGGGAGGGTGAAAATCCGGTCAGACAAATGGTTTGTTCAAAACACAATCACATCCTGTACTGTTACAAAAATGATTCTAAAATTGAACCACAGAGACGCAGAGGCACAGAGAAAAATAAGATTTGAGAGTCGGTAGTGCAGCGGTATCTGCAATTTCCGGCGCAAAACTCAAGAATTTCAAATTCTCCGTGCCTCTGTGCCTCTGTGGTGAAAAGTTAACTTTTTTGCAGAGGGGTTGATATCTATCAACCGAAAGGGCAAAAATGAATTTCGACCAAATTATTGACAGAAGCGGCTATCCGACATTCAAACTGAACAAAGCCCAACTGACGGAACATTTCGGCAGTGATGAGGTTTTGCCCTTTTGGATAGCGGATATGGACTTTCAATCGCCCGGCGCACTGATTGCCGCGCTGACGGCACGGGCGCAGCACGGTATTTACGGGTACGAATATAAAACGGCGGACTATTTTAATGCGATAACAGGCTGGTATCGGCGGCGGCACGGCTGGACGCTCGACTCGCGCCAACTCGCCGCGGTTCCCGGCGTGCTGAGCGCCATCGCCATTTTGATTGACCAACATTCAAATGAGGGGGATGGGGTCATCATTCAACCACCCGTCTTTTTCGAGTTCCGCTCGGTGATACGGAGCAATCACCGGCGCATCGTGAAAAATCCGCTAAAATTGGTGGACGGAAAATACCAGATGGATTTTGACGATTTGGAGCGCAAGGCGGCGGAGCCGGAAAACAAAATTATGATTGTCTGCAATCCGCACAATCCGGTGGGCAGAGTATGGACGCGCGAAGAATTGTCGCGGGTGGGAGAAATTTGTCGCCGCCATAATGTGCTGGTCATTTCCGACGAGATTCACGGCGATATTGTCTATCCGCCGCACCGGTACACGCCGTTTGTTTCGCTTGCAGATGAGTTGGCGCAGGGGGCGGTCAGTTGTTTGTCTCCGGCAAAAACGTTCAACATTGCGGGCATGGTCGATGCGATGGCGGCTATTCCGAATGAAGATTACCGTAGGCAATTCCGAGATTTCGCGCACCGCTATCAAATCAACAAAACAAACGTGTTTGCGCTGGCGGCGGTTGAAACCGTTTACACGCAGGGTGACGCTTGGCTGGATGCGCTGCTGGATTATTTGCAAGCGAATATCAATTTTCTGCACACATATTTCAGCGAGAATTTGCCGCAGGTAAAGCTGGTGGAACCGGAAGGCACATTTTTGGCGTGGCTCGATTTTACGGCGTTGGGGCTGGATGCCAAAGCACTGGAGAAATTTTTGGCGCAAAAGGCGAAAATAGCCGTCAGCCCCGGCTATTGGTTTGGCAGGGAAGGGGCGGGGTATGCGCGGATGAACATTGCCACACCGCGCAGCGTTTTGCAGGCGGCGGTCTCGCAATTGACCGCAAGCAGCATCAACCTGTGCTGAAACCACTCACTACTATTGTGATATTGTTGCCACAGAAAAATAGTTGCAGATATTTTATCCGCAAATGAAAAGCCCCCGCCATCAACCGATGACGGGGGCTTTTTACGATTGTCTATCGCAGAACCAGCGGCAAATAAATTTGATGCACCGCTGTGGCAGAGGTTACATACGTTTTGCCATCGATACCCAAATAGGTGTTGAGCGCCACCCGCGTGCCACTCGGCGCGCTGACACGTCCGGTGCTGCTGTCCAACAGTGAGGCGTCCACTTCAATGGCATGGTCAGAATAGTAATCTTGCCCGTCCACTTGCCAATCGTCCCATCCGTCGCCGTTCAAGTCCGGTCGTCCGTCCAGCGAACCGGTTACATCGCCCAGACCGGCTCCCGGCGCGACATGGGTTTCAATTTTCAGCGCGGTTTTTATTCCGCCGACCAACTGATATACCACTTCCACAAAAGCGCCCATCGAGAAAAATCCGTGTTCCTGTTCGTATTGGGTGGTGGCGGTGGTTTGGTATGCCACCCCGCTGATAACCCACGTGCCGGGCGAGTTGAACACACTCGGCATCGCTTCGATAGCGCCATACCCTTTGAATGCGTCATCGCTGCTGCCGGGCAACTGGCATTTCTCAGGGTTTTCGGTTTCCACTTCGATGAGAATTTTATCGCCGTTGGTGTCTACATAATATTTGGCTTTGACACACGCATTCACCGCGAAGTCTCCGTGTTCGGTGCGATACTCGGTTTGGGCGTTGGCGGTGTATGTTTCACCGCCGATGACCCATTCTCCGCCCAGCAGCATCGAGCCGCCGGCGGGGAAACTTTCCAGCAGGGCGTAAACTTTGCTGTGCCCCGGCAGTGACGGTGTACCGCCGCCATTGTGCCCGCCGCAGTCGTCCACGTTTTCCACTTCGATTTTGGTGGCTTTATTGACCCCGTTTTCGACAAAAAATACCACTTTCACACATTGTCCGGCAGGATATGCGCTGCTGTCATTCGGCTCGAAAGTGGTGTATGCCCCGGCATTATAGGTGGTGGTCATCGTGTTGGTGCCGGAAATAACCCACGAGCCGTACAACCCGTCGGGCGCGGTGACAACTTTGCCATAAATTTTGTTGGTGAAAGTGTTGGTGTTGCATTTGTACGGCTCTTCGGTGGCAATTTTGGTGGCGACTTTGGTGCCGTTATCGGTGAAAAATTCCACCTCGGCGCACACGCCCGCCGCAAATGTACCGTGTTCTTCTTTAAATTCGGTGGTGGTGGGGTCACTGGAAAATTCTGCACCGCCGATTGTCCATGTGGCAGGGGCGGTGGTATATGACGCCGGAACCGAGTCTATCAGCGCGTACAATTTTTCTTCCACCGGTTCACTGCCACCGGAACCGCAGTGATAGGCTTCTACCACATCAATTTCTGTGGCGTGATTTTCACCGTTTTGGGTTTGGAATTTTACTTTTACACAAACACCATTGAAAAAACTACCGTGTTCCTGCTCGAAACGGGTTCCGGCATCGGCGATATATTCCGTGCCGCTGACAACCCATGTGCCTACCAGTGCGGCGGGAAAATCATCGAGCACGCCATAAACCTGTGTCATCGGCTGGTCGGGGGGCGTATCGCCGCCGGTTGAATCGCATTTGTAATCCGATTCGGTTTCCAGCGCACGCAACATGGTGGGGGTCGCCGAAGCGTATTCTATTTCCACGCACGTGCCGGTGGTTGGATTGCCATTTGAGAAATCGAAAGCGGTGTTGCTGTCGGAGGTGTATACCTTCCCGCCGATTTGCCATTCGCCGTTGTGAATGTCGGTGGGGGGTGGTGCGTCCAACCGCGCATACAGCGAAACATGTTCGCTGTCGTCACCCCCTCCGCCGCCGGTGTTGCCGCAGTGAGACGCATCTTCATCTTGAATTTTCACGGCAATATTGGTTGTGCCGTCAATGTTGTAGTTTACTTTTGCACAACTGCCCACCGTCAGCGCGTGAAATTCCTCTTCAATTTGGGTGCTGTCGGTGGCTTGAAATACTCTGCCGTCAATAACCCATGTTCCGGCAACGCCTGCGGGTCGGCTGTCAATTGTGCCTTTCCAATCGAATGCGCCGTCATCGCCGTGGTCTGCCTGTGCTACCAACGGTACTGCCAGCGCCATTATCATCACTACTATCAAACCAATCCACTTTTGCATCTGTTGCATAATCTCTCCTAACTTTTTTGTTTTTTAACCGAGCTAAATGAAACTTTTGAAAAGTGTGTCAAAATTACAAAAATCATCGGTAATTTTTATGATGTCATTCCCGCGAAAGCGGGAATCCACGGTGTTTCGCTATGGATTCCGGATATTTCCCTGCGGGAAATTCCGGAATGACATTTAAAATCCGTGAAATTCGTGGAAATTCGTGGCTGAAATTCAGTCACACAAAAAGTTTCAACCAGTTCACCGTTAAAAAGGTGGTATCAGAACAGACGCAAAAAAAGGCAAAAAGTTACGGTGCGGCAAAAAATTGGTTCAAAAGGTACGCGAGGTTACATTTTAAAATAGATCTCTTGCAAAAATCTGTCATTCGGATATTCCCCGCAGGGAGATATCTAGAATGACATTATGGGAGAAATTTATGCAGTGGCGAAAAGGCATTTTAGGTATGCCCCTTCGGGGAATGTGACCGGATGGTCGAGCGGGTGTTCGGTGCGGGCAATTTCTCGCAGGGGACGCCCGGCTTCTGCGGCGGTTTGCCGCACGGTATGGAAAAAGGTTTCTGCGGGGATGCGGCTGGAACACGATGCTTGCACCAGCGTGCCGCCGGAAGCCAGCACC
>JALVZI010000325.1 GCA_027022125.1 Anaerolineae bacterium
GAAGATAGAGATAGAGATAGGGATAGAAAATGAGCAGGTGAGAAAGTGAGATTTGCTACCCTGCAACTTTGCAATGCTGCAATCTGACTTTGGATTTGAGAATTTGTTGACATTTACCAATTTCACCCTGAATAGCCCGCAGGGCGTATCGAGGGGTGAAATCGGCAAAACACCATGATGTCCTGAACACTTACAAATGTTGATTTTCTGTGTTTCCCAATAAATACTATAGGACTTACGCATTTTGCCCAACGAACAAAAATTTAGCCACGAATTTTCACGAATTTCACTGATTTTTCCTTAAAATGAGTCCACTGAAAAAGACATTTGCCTCACGCAAAGTCGCAAAGATTTAAAGGTCTTTTCGTGTGCTTTCAAGCACAAAAATCTTTATTTTTTGGCGTCTTGGCGTCTTTGCGCGAGAATTTTAGTTTCTTCAGAAGAATCTTAAATTCGTATAATCTGTGGAAGTTCGTGGCTGAAAATCTTTCATCTGCGCAAGTCCTGTACTATGAACTAAATGAAACTTTATGAAACTTTTAAAAAGTGTGCAAAACAAAATAGAATGGCGCATCGCGCCGAATACCCCGCCGCCGCTTTCTGCGGCGGTGGTGCACGTGTGGCGCATGTGGCTTGCCCAACCCGCCGACGCCATCACTGCGCTGCGGCAAACTCTGTCGGCAGATGAGCGGGAACGCATGGCGCGATTGCGCCGCCCCGCCGCGCGCGAGCGGTTTGCCATCACCCGCGGATTTCTGCGGGCGACGCTGGCATATCACCTGCAAATTTCCCCCGCAGAAATCCGGTTCGATTATCTGCCGCAGGGAAAACCGGTGCTGGCGCACCCCGCAACCGGCGTGCAATTCAACCTGTCCCACAGCCGAGAAATGATTTTGTGCGCGGTGACACACACCCGCGCGGTGGGGATTGACGGCGAATTTTTCCGCACCATCCGTGAGCAGGAGAAATTCGCCGCACGCTTTTTTTCGGAAAATGAACGCAATTGGCTGGCATCCGTGCCGGATGATGAAAAGCCGCGTGTGTTTTTTGAAATTTGGACTCGAAAAGAGGCATATTTGAAAGCGTGCGGCGATGGCGTGACGCGCCACCTGCGGGGGATTGACGTGCGCCCCGCGCCCGCCGACCCGTCTGCCATCGGGCAGATTGCCGACCGCCCCGGCGAAGCCACCCGCTGGCGGGTGGTATCATTCATCCCCGCGCCGGATGCTGTCGCCGCGCTTGCCATCGCAGGGGATGCTCTGCCCGAATTGCATTTCTGGCAGTGGGATGATGTTTCTTCACCCGATGCGCGCAAAAAAATACAGCGATAATCCCACCAAAAAAGCCGAATAACTTGCCAGATGGAATTTTACCGTGAAGCGGAGCGCTTGCCGGCGGTGTTGCTGCACATATATTCGGTAGCCGATTAAATTTGCCAGTGAGCCTATCAAACTGCCGAACCCGCCCACACTGACTCCCCACAACAGTGGTTGCCACCGGTTGGTGAAATCTGCCAGTAACAGCGCTGCCGGAACATTGCTGATGATTTGGCTCAATAGTGCGGCAAGCAGAAATACGTGATGAGGAGAGGTCAGCGCGCTGGCTAGCAGTACCCGCAAATTGTCTGAAAAGCCAAAAAAGCAGGCGAAAGTTAACAATAGTGCGTAATCTACCCGTAAACTTTTTCTATCTGCCAGCAGGGTAAAAAATAGAATAACCGCCCCCACGGCAATAGGCAATATCCGCAAAATTGCCAGCGCAAAAATTACCAGTGCCCCAATATAAAAATATGCCGCTGTCGGCAACTTTCGGGGCGGGCGAATGGTTTGAGCCTGCTTGTCGGAATTGATGAGAAATGTTGCCATTGCCAACAGCAGCAAAAATGTCAGTGAGAATGGCGCAATTTCAGGCAGAAAATCGCCAAAAGGAATTTGGTAAAACCAGTAGAGAAACAGGTTTTGGGGATTACCGAACGGCGAGATGGCAGACCCGGCATTCGCCGCCAGAATTTCAAAAATGACCAGCCAATCTTTTCGCTCGATGTTCAGCAGCATGGTCAGAGGAACAACCGCCAGCAGTGCCACATCATTTGTCACCAGCATCGAAAAAAAGAAAGTTGCCAGCATCAATTTGGTGGGGATGAACCGTCCCTGTTCCAACCGCCGCGCGATTTTCTCCAGCACGGCGTGTTGCTGCAATCCATTGGTTATCACCAACAGCACAAACAGAATGTACAGAATTTCAGCATCGGAGATGGTATATGAAGGTAGGCGGCGCAGGTAAAAAGAGGTGGACAGGACGCCCAACGCGGACAAAATGAGAATCCATTCTTTTTGGACAAACGTTTTCCATGTTCGGCTCATGGGTGCACCTCTATTGTCTGCCGATTTCACGCCGAAATGAGCACCAGCGCCAGCAGTGCCAGTCCGACCCCCACCCACTGCGATTTTCCCATTCGTTCTTTCAGGATAATCCACGCCAAAAAAACGGTGGAAGCCGGGTACAGCGATGATACCATCGCGGCAATATCGAGCCGCCCGATTTGCGCTGCCAGCGCGAAAAACGCATTGCCCAGCGCATCGAATGTCCCGGCAACGGCAACCAGCGGCAAATTCGGCAGCGAAATGCGCGCCGATTGTCGCCGTGCCAGCAGGGTGATGCCCATCAGCGTCAGCGATGCGGTGCGCGCCGCCAGCAACGGAAAAAACGCCGCTTCGGTGCTGGCGCGGGCGATGAAAATGAAAAACAGCCCGAAGGTGATACCGGCGAAAACCGGCAATTTCAAATCGGCGAGCCGCAGCGGTGTGGCTG
>JALVZI010000326.1:0-1302 GCA_027022125.1 Anaerolineae bacterium
CCGGAGTTGGCGGACGGGGCGAACAAACTTTGCCCTTTTTTCTGCAACCCGCCGGGGTTCAAAAATTTGGCGATGGCGATTTGCCCCAAACGGCGGGTCAACCCGTTGGAATAGACGCCGTTCACTTCGCCGAAAGTGCTCATGGTGAAAGTGGTCAGCGAGCCGGGGGGCAGTCCGTCTTGGTTGGAAACGCTGATGTCGCCGTAACCGACCAGTTGTGTCAGGTCGGTGAAATCGAGCGTGATGTCGGCGGGGTCGGCGCCGGTGCTGAATGTGAGATGCGGGATGGTTCCGGCGGCGGGGGTGCTGGATAGAAAAATCCCGTTGGCATCGTAGGTTACGGTTCCGCTGTTGTTTGAAATGCTGGTAATTTCGCTGGAACCGGCATTCGGGTCGGATACCGACCAATCCCACGTGTTGGCGGACGATTTGGTCATGGTCAGCATAATTTCGTGTTCCGTGCCCAGCGAGTCGTAAATGGTCATTCGGCTGGAAACGCTATCGCCGATGGCGGTGCTGGCGTCAACGTTTCCCTGCAAATCCATAACGCTGGTGGCGCGGGCGATTCGCTGCCCCAGCGGCACGTTAATGTTGCCGATGGGCTGGGTGGTGTCAATTGCGCCGGTGTTCGGGTCTGCCGACCAGCCCTGAATTTTCAGACCGGTGGTCAAATGCAGCAGCGAGCCGTCCAGCCCCACATCGAGGTTTCCGTCGCGGGCGTAGGCGTATCCGTCGCCGGTGTTCAGCACGAAAAAGCCGTCGCCCTGAATGGCGAGGTCGGTGAGCCGCCCGGTGTCTTTTAAACTGCCCTGCGTGAAAAAGGTGTCAATCCCGCCGAGCGCCATCCCCAGACTGATTTGCACGGGGTTCAACCCGCCCAAACCGCCGCGCGGTGCGCTGCTGCCGCGAATGGTCTGGCTCAGCAATTCCTGAAACTGCACGCGAGCCGTTTTATAACCGGTGGTGTTGACGTTGGCGATATTGCTGGAAATAACATCCATAAAGGTTTGATGGTTTCGCAGTGAAGCGATTGCCATCGAAAGGGAACGCATCATTTTTACATACCTCCTGAGTGATTTGGCTTCCGGCTTCCTCATGGAGGTCCAGCCGGTTAACCTGTTTTCGATAAATTTTTAACTCAAAACAACACTGTCAATATTGGTGAACACGTCTTCTTTGCGATTTTTCGCATCAACCGCCGTGATGACCACCCGGTTTTTCACACTGACAACCAGCGCCAAATCGTCCATCAAAATCAGCGATTCGCGTGCGCCCTTTCCGGCGGCTTTTTCCACCGCGCGG
>JALVZI010000326.1:1312-2809 GCA_027022125.1 Anaerolineae bacterium
CTTCCGTGCCGAACGGGATATTCCGCGCTTGAATGCGCCGTTGGGCGTGCGCCGAAAATCTGACGGTGGACGGTTGCGCCAACCGCTCTTTCAGCACGTCATCAAAAGCGGGAACATCGGCGGGGGAATTGCCGGGGCGCTGCGGCTGTCGTTGCTGTGCCTGCTGAATTTGCCGCACGGCGGCGTTATTCGATGAGAGAATGGCTTGCTGAATGTTATCTACCATGCCGCCGAACCTCCTTCCGCGCCGCTGTCATCGGTGGGGGTGTCGGTCACTTCTCGGACGGCATCCATCGGCACTTGCTGCCCGTCAACGGTCAGCGTGACTTTATTGTTGCTGATGCTCATACCGCTCACCACTCCCTGCACACTTTCGCCCGTGTCCAAATTTGCGCGGACGGTTTTGCCGATGAGCGCGCTGCCCTGCGTGACCATCTGCGAAGTTATCAGCGAGCGCATCGTTTTGTTCAGCGCCATCAACTCGTTCAGCGAATTGAGTTGCGCCATCTGGCTGATGAACTCGGTATTGTCCATCGGCTTCAGCGGGTCTTGATTTTTCAACTGCGCCAACAGCAATTGCAAAAAGGCGTCTTCACCCAGCCCGTCCATACCGGTCGCGGTTTGAACGGATGGTTGCGTTTGTGTTTGTTGAACCGGGCTGGTATCGGTTACGCCGGTTACAGCCATAAAAACCTCCTTTCGTAAAAATTAAACGTGATAATCAATGCGTCCCGACGTGTAGCGGTTGGTTGGGACGCGAGTTGCGGGCGAAACATCCGGCAGGTCGTCGGTTGCCGTCGGCGCGGTACGATTGCCGCTGTTTTGCCACTGAAAATTCTGTCGCTGCGGCGCGGCAAATGCCGACGCATCGCTGCCCACCGAAACGCTCAGCGCGCCGGTGCTCACACCCTGTGCCGAAAATGCCGCTTTCAGTTCGGGCAGATGGTTTTGAATGAGTGCCTGTGCTTTCCCCGTTTCGGTCAGCAGTTGCACCGTCACATCACCGTTGTGCACGTGCATTTGAACCAGCACCTGCCCCAGCGATTCCGGGTGCAGATGCAGCCGCACGGCGGTTTGCCCGTTCTGTTTCAGCACCGAAATGGTGTCAACCAGTTGATGCAGTGCGGGAATGTTCGGCAGGGTGGGGGCAGCGGGGGCATCGGCGGCTGCCGGTGCGGAAACCGGCGGCGCGGCAGACGATTGCGGCGCGGTCACGGTTGGTACATCGGTGGGCAGAGTGATGGTTTTCTCGCCGGATGCGGGTTCGGTGCGGGCGGTGGTGTCCGGCGCGGGAACGGTGTTCGGTGCGGGCGATGATGGTGCCGGTGGCGCGGCTGATGCCTGCTTGCCCTGCGCGGCATCCAATGTTTTGGCGAATGCGACTGCGGGGTCGGCGGTAGGTTTTGCGGCGACCGGTTTCGCGGCGGGTGCGGTGTGCGCTGCCGGAGTATCGGTGGCGATGGGTTCGTTTTCGGCGGGGGTGATGCCGGTGAGCAG
>JALVZI010000327.1 GCA_027022125.1 Anaerolineae bacterium
AAAAAATAGTGGATTCCCGCTTTCGCGGGAATGACATGCGCTTCTTTTTCGATTATACATCTCGGGGTATATCGCATTTATAGGTTTTCTGAGTTTTGTCAGTCAATCAGCTTTAATGCAGGTACATCTTTTCAAAAAAGGATATATCTATGACTGCTCGTGCACAACAAAAACTTCCATTTCGACAATCATTACGGGGAAAACTGCTACTGGCGTTTATCGTCGTAGCACTGTTGCCACTCATCGTCGTCGGGATTATCGGGCTGTGGAAAGCGCAAACCGCACTGCAAACCGCCGCCATTAACAATTTGATTTCCGTACGCGATATAAAAACTGCACAGGTAGAAAGTTTTTTTGTGGAACGCATCAAAGATGCGCACGTGCTGGCACAAAACCCATTCATTGTTGATGGTATGCGCTCGTTGAACTTGGTGGTTCAATCAGATGCCAACCGCAATGGCAACACCCCCGCCGAACAGATGGCGAAATATGTTGCGCTTTATCAGAACAAGGCAAATTTAGCCAATGCCAAAGATGGCAGCGCATACAGCGCGCTGCACGGTCAACTGCATATTTATCTGCAAAAAATTGTCGAAAACTACGGGTTTTACGATTTATTTCTAATCAATGCCCAAACAGGGCTGGTGGAATACACTGTCGCCAAAGGTGATGATTATGGCGCAGATTTGAAGCACGGCAGTTATGCAGGTACCAATTTGGGCAAAGTGTTCCAACTGGCAGCCAACAGTAACGACCCTAACTTTGCCACGATTGTCGATTTCGCACCATACGGTCCTCAACATCTCCCCGCGTCTTTTGTTGCCGCACCAATTTTTGATGGGAATGGCACAAAATTGGGTGTGCTCGTCTTTCAATTGCCCATTGATGAAATCAACCGGCTGATGAGCGAGTCTCACGGGTTGAGCAAAACCGGCGAAACCTATCTCATCGGTGCGGATAAATTGATGCGTTCCGATTCCCGTTTCAGCACAGAAAACACCTTTTTGAAACAGAAAGTAGATACCGCTTCTGCCAATGCCGCACTAATGGGCGAAACTGGCGTGCGTCTCACCGAAAATTACGCCGGGAAAAAGGTGCTATCGGCATACCGCTCAGTTGACATTCCCGGTCTCGATTGGGCAATACTGGCAGAGATTGAACAGCGTGAAGCGTTTTCTGCCATCACCCAACTTTTCCAATTTGTGGTAATTATGTTTGCAATTATCATCGGGCTGGTGCTGGGCGGCTCGTATTTTGTTGCCAACCAAATGACACAACCGCTGCACGTGCTCACTGCGGCAGCAAAACGGCTTGCTGTGGGTGATGCGGCACTCACCGGGGTAGATGAAAACGCCGCCCAAAAAGCCTTTTCGCGGCGAGATGAACTGGGAATTGTGGGACACGCATTTCAGGAACTGATTCTCTATTTTAATGAAATGGCAAATGCCGCACAAACCATCGCCGACGGCAATCTTGCCGTGCAAATTGAGCCGCGTTCTGATAAAGACGTGTTCGGTATTGCGTTCAACCGGATGATTACAGACCTGCGCGAGTTGGTCGGTCAGGTTTCTGGTATGGCGGAATATGTCAGCACCGCTTCTCAACGGCTCACCACCGTGGCGACCACTTCCGGGCAAACCACCCAGCATGTCACCGATACCATCGAACAGATAGCGGAAGGGAGCACTGCCCAAACCAACAGCATCGAAAAAGCATCGCATACAGTAGATCAGGTTGTAAAAGCCATCGAAGGTGTGGCGGCGGGGGCGCAAGAGCAAGCCAGCGCCGCTAACCGCACTATGGAAATGACCCAACAGTTAGATAATATCATTCAAACGGTGGCGCGTAACGCTCAACAGAGCGCGTCGGGTTCGGCACAAGCGGCAGAAACCGCCCGCGCCGGGGCTACCACCATCGAGGAAGCCATCACCGGAATGGGCACTATCAAAACAAAAGTGGAACAAGCCGCCCAAAAAATACAAGAAATGGGAAAATGGTCGGCGAAAATTGGGAAAATTGTTGCCGCCATTGACGACATCGCATCGCAAACCAATTTGTTGGCGCTTAACGCTGCCATCGAAGCCGCACGCACCGGCGCACATTCGCGCCAGCAAATCGAAACATTATTGGGGCAGCTGCTGGTGGTGCAAGCCGGTTTGTTGGCAGAATTGATGGTTCAGCGCGAGGGGGAATATCCAAACGATTATTGGCGACAGTTAGCACACGCCACCAACATTGACAATATCTGCATCACCGATGATGACGGCGTTATTGTTTTCAGCGATGATGCCAGTTTGCTCGGTTTCCGCTTTCCAGAAGACCCCAACGACCAAGCCTTTGAATTCCGCAAACTCATCCATATGTCAGAAGGTTCCGTCATCCAGTCCATCCAGCAGCGCAGTATCGATGGTCAATTGTACAAATATGTCGGTGTGCCGCGCAAAGATAAGCCGGGCATCGTGCAAGTGGGGTTCCACGCCACCAGCGTGTCGCAATTCCAATTGCAGGTTGGCGGGTTTGCCGTGGTTGCCGATGAAGTGCGGAAATTGGCGGAAAAATCGGCGGGGGCGGCGAAAGAGATTGCCCAACTCATCCAAACCATTCAAACAACCGTTGCCGATGCCGTCGCCGCGATGGATGAAAGCACGCGAGAAGTTGAAGTCGGCACATCGCTGGCAGATGAAGCGGGCAGCGCCCTGCAAAACATTTTGCAGGTGGTCGAAACGGTGAGCGCGCAAGTTTCTGGTATTGCTGCCGCCGCCGATGAGATGCGCAGTGCCGCCGATGAGTTGAACAATAGCGTCGAAACCGTTTCGGCGGTGATAGAAGAAAATACCGCCGCCGCAGAAGAGATGACCGCCGGCGCAACCGCCGTTTCTGATGAGTTGGAATCCATCGTCAGTATCTCGGAAGAAAACACCGCCATCATTCAAGACATCAGCGACACTGCGGAAGAAATGCACCGGCAGGTGAAAGAAACCATCACCGCAGCACACTCGCTCAGCGATATGGCAGACAATCTCATCACGCTGGTCTCGCATTTCCATCTGGAAACCGGTTCTGAAGTGTTGGCGCAGGTTGATATGTTCCGCCGCGCACACCTCACGTGGGTAACCAATGTTGAATCAATGCTGGCGGGGAAAATGCATCTGTCGGAAGATGACATCAGCGACCACACCGCCTGCGCACTGGGCGAATGGTTTTACGGGCGCGGGCAAGAGGATTTCGGCTCGTGGGAACCGTTCATCGCGCTGGAAACCCCGCATATGGAACTTCACCGAATTGTTACCGCGTGTGTGCAAGCCTATAACAGTGGCAATATCACCAAGGCTCAAGCCTATCTGCCGCAGGTGGAATCTCTTTCGGCGGAAATTGTCAGTCATTTGGATGCGATGGAGCAAGCATTGCAGCATAGCGAGTAGACTACTCGAAAATTGTGTGATACCGGTTATAAAAAGGAGATTTTATGGAGAATCAATTTGTCATCTTTAAATTGGAAGAAGAGCATTACGGTGTCAATATCGTCACGGTAGAGAGCATCATAAAAGTGCAAGAAATTACCAAAATGCCACACGTGCCCGATTTTGTGGAAGGCATCACCAATTTGCGGGGTGTGGTCATTCCGGTGATTGACCTGCGCAAACGATTCAGTCTGCCCCAAACCGTCGAAACGAAAGACACGCGCATCATTGTGGTGGAAATGAACGGCGTGATGGCGGGTATGGTGGTTGATGCAGTCACAGAAGTGGTTCGCGTGCCGGAAGACAACATCGAACCGCCTTCGCCGATGGTGAGCAGTGTGGATACTGCGTTCATCACCGGTATAGCCAAAGTAGACAAACGGCTCATCATTTTGTTGGATTTGAGCAAAGTTTTAACGGGCGCAGAAAAAGAACATCTGCAAGCGGTTGTGGCATAACTCCGCCCGTCAGAGCGGCACGGGGGTTGGCTCTTCGCCGGAAGGGGTGGGCGGCGGCGGCAGCGTCGGGGTGGGCGTTGGCGTGGATGTTGCCGTGGGTGTCAGAGTGGGTGTGGCGGTGAATGTGGGTGTCGCCGTGGGTTGAGACGAGGTGGGAGTCGCGGTGGGACGCGGCGTGAAAGTCGGGGTGGCAGTGGGCACAACCGTGGGGAAATACTGGGTCGGCGTCGGTTCGAGCGTGTCGGTGGGTGTGGGTGTTTTGATGGGCAGCACCGGTGTCGGCGTGGCGATATTCGAAGTGGCGGTGGGGCTGGGTGTCCAAATGAAGGGCGTCGGCGTGAAAAATTGTTGTGCTTCCGGCGTGCTGACAGGGGTATTCAACAGCGCGAATCCCACACAATAGCACGGCAGGGTCATCACAATTGCCAAAAACAGCAGGGTATAGGTTGTGCGTCGCTGGGGAGAAAGACTGTCCAGCCAAGAATTCCGCATTGCAAGCCCTCATTCGGCAAAATGCCAAAAGTGTACATTCGGATGATACTGCAATGCCGAAAAATCGTCAACTGCACCGAAGATTATCGCAGCACGCCGCCGGTTGCCATCGGCGGTTTTAACCCCACCACCGACACAACGACCGGCGGGGTGTCGTTCAGCGCGACTTCGGTTGCGGGGCGAACCACATCGGTGGGCGGCAGGTTTATCGGCGGGGTGGCAACGGTATGAGCTTCCACCGGCTGTACCGATTTCAGCGCGCGGAATTGCTGTCTTTCCGGATTGATGACGATGGCTTCGGTGCGTGTTTCAGTGTGAGTCACAACCACTTCCGGCGTGAAAGTGGTTGCCGGTGGTGAAAATCTGCGATAATCAGTTTTTAACGCCATCCGGCTGCCCAGCAGCACCAGTATGGCAAGTACCACCTGCGCCCCCATCGACCATCGCCAGCGGGGCAATCGCGGCGACGCGGCGGCAATCGCCGCGCGGATGCGCCGCCAAACTCGGCGCGGCGGGGTTTTGCCCGACACTTGCGCCCGCAGCGATTGCGCCACCAATGCGTCAAAATCGTCGGCGTGTTTACGAGTGCTCATAAGCCAAAACTCTCAACAATTGCTTATCTGCCAAAATGGTATTCCGCAATTTCTTTCGGGCATAATATAGCCGCGATTTCACCGTGCCGACCGGCACATTCATAATCTCCGCAATTTCTTCCAGCGATAAATCTTGCAAATAAAATAATACCAGCGTGGTTCGCTGTTTTATTTCCAACCGGTTGATGGCTTTTAAAACCATTGTCTGCAACTCTTGTGTTTCCACCTGTTTTTCCGGCGATTTTATCGGCGCCGGCAGCCAATCCGCCAGTTTTTGCAGCATTGTTTGTTTGCGCCGCCGCCGGGCAGTGATGTCATATGTTAAATTCACCATCACCCGGTAAAGCCACGGCGCAGGCGAAACATCGGTGCGCATTTGGGGCAAATGGCGATACGCCCGCAAAAATACCTCTTGCAGAATTTCTTCCGCCAAAAAGCGGTCGCCGCTGATTGCCAGCGCGGTGCGGTACAGCGCCGTTTTATGGCGATGGTACAGCGCTTCAAATGCCTGCATGTCGCCCTGTTGCGCGCGAGCAATCAATTCCGGTTCATCGGTGGTCGGCGGAGTCAAGCGCGCCTCCCCACTATTAAAATTACGAACTTCGGTTGTAAAATGTTCATAAAATAATGTGCATTCTTCGTAACTATTCAGGACATAATGGTATTGTGCCGATTTCACCCTTCGATACGCCCTGCGGGCTACTCAGGATGAAATCGGCAGGAAAAAACGCATCCTGAGTAGCGGTTCGCTGCGCGAACCGCGTATCGAAGGGCGTTTTTCCCGTCCCCCTGAATAATTACCATTTTTCTTTACTTTCCCCCGCGGTCTGCTATACTTTCTCACAGCAACCCTTTGGAGGACAAATGCCCAATCATCTGATTAACGAAACCAGCCCGTATCTGCTGCAGCACGCCCACAACCCCGTCGAGTGGTATCCGTGGGGAGAGGCGGCGTTGCAAAAAGCGCGGGCGGAAAACAAGCCCATCTTTTTGAGCATTGGCTATGCTGCGTGTCACTGGTGTCATGTAATGGAGAAAGAATCGTTTGAAAACCCAGCCATAGCAGATATTATGAACCAATTGTTCATAAACGTCAAAGTTGACCGCGAAGAACGCCCCGATTTGGATTCAATTTATATGGATGCGGTTACCGCGCTGACCGGACACGGCGGCTGGCCCCTGAGCGTGTGGCTCACCCCCGACGGCGTTCCGTTTTACGGCGGCACGTATTTTCCGCCCAACGACCGGATGGGTATGCCGGGGCTGGGGCGGCTGATGCAAACGCTGGCGGATTTTTACCATCGCCAAAAAGATGCCATCCAAAAACAGGGGGAACAACTGCTGGCGCGGATGAACAATTCGCTGTCGCTGGCGAACCCCGCCCCATTTGATGCCGCCGTGCTCGATGCCGCCGCACAGTCCATTCTGCGCGCGATAGACTTTTCGCGCGGGGGCACACAGGGCGCGCCGAAATTCCCCCAGCCGATGATATACGAGTTTCTGCTGCGGCGATACGCCCGCACCGGCGACACAACCCTGCTCGGCGCGGTGGAAATCACTCTGCAAAATATGGCGGCGGGCGGCATTTACGACCAACTCGGTGGCGGCTTCCATCGCTATTCCACCGATGCCGAATGGCTGGTTCCCCATTTTGAAAAAATGCTATACGACAATGCCCTGCTGGCGCGGCTCTATCTGCACGCCTTCCAAATTACGGGCAAACCGCGCTATCGCCGCGTGGTGGAAGAAACGCTGGCATACATCCGCCGCGAAATGACCCATCCGCAGGGCGGATTTTATTCCACGCAGGATGCGGACAGCGACGGCGAAGAAGGCAAATTTTTTGTGTGGACGGCGGAAGAAGTGCTGTATCTGCTCGGCGACACCGCCGCCGAACATTTTTCGGCGGTGTATGATGTAACCCGGCGCGGCAATTGGGATGGGAAATCCATTTTGCGGCAGAAGCAATCGCTGGCGGAAGCGGCGGAATCATTCGGAATGGATGAGTCGGCGCTGGCGGCGGAACTGGCGAAAAGCCGGAAAATTCTGTTCGACCGCCGGGAGCAGCGGGTGAAACCCGCCCGCGATGAAAAGATTCTCACCGCGTGGAACGGTATGATGCTCGCCGCATTTGCCGAAGCCGGGCGCGTGCTGGATAATGCCGAATATATCGCCGTCGCCCACCGCAACGCCGATTTTCTGCTGGAAAATCTGCGCTCGCCCGACGGGCGGCTGTGGCGCACGTGGAAGGATGGTCGCGCCAAATTGTCCGGCTATCTGGAAGATTACGCCTTTTTTGCCGACGGGCTGCTGGCGCTGTACCAAACTACGTTCGATGAGCGGTATTTTTCCGCCGCACGCGAACTGATGGATACCGTGCTGGCGCATTTCCGCGACCCCGCCGACGGCGGTTTTTTCGACACGGCAGACGACCATCCCGAATTGGTGGTGCGCCCCAAAGATTTGCAAGATAACGCCACGCCCAGCGGCAACGCAATGGCGGTGCACACGCTGCTGCTGCTAGCGGCATACACCGGCGACGACCGCTATTTTGAACCGGCGGCATCGGCGCTGGGCGCACTGCAAACGGTGATGCGCCGCTATCCGCTCGGTTTCGGGCACTGGCTCGCCGCAGCAACCCTCATCGAAGCGGGCGTGCAGGAAATCGCACTGGCGGGCGAACCGAACCATCCCGAAATGGCGCGGATGCTGTCGGTGGTGCAAAAACCGTATCGCCCGTTTCAAATTGTGGCGCAATCGTCCGGCGGCGAATCGGTCATCCCCCTGCTGCACAACCGCCCCGCGCAAAACGGCGAACCCACCGCGTATGTCTGCCGCAACTTCGCCTGCCAACTGCCCGTCACCACCGCCGAGGCGCTGGAAGCGGAGATTGGGTGATTGGAGATTGGTGATTCGTGAAACGTGATGCGTGATGCGTATTTCGTATTGCGTGATGCGTGAAACGTGAAATTACTCTGCTGCCCTGCCACCTGACTTTAGACTTTGGACTTGAAACTTGGGACTGATTGCAACCCTGAAACCTGAAACTTTGAACTTTGAACCTGAAACCCCAACAGGAGAGAACCCCCATGCTCACCGAAAAACTGCCGCGCGTGCCGCTGGCACATCTGCCCACCCCACTGGAACCGTTACCGCGTCTGTCCGAAAAACTTGGCGTGGAATTGTGGATAAAACGGGATGACCAAACCGGGCTGGCGGGCGGCGGCAACAAAACCCGCAAACTCGAATTTCTCATCGCCGCGGCAAAAGCCGCCCATGCCGACACGGTCATCACCGGCGGCGCGCCGCAATCGAACCACTGCCGCCAAACGGCTGCCGCCGCCGCGAAATCGGGGCTGCGGGCGGTGCTGGTGCTCGCCGGAGAACCGGAACCCGCCAGCGGCAACATCCTGCTCGACACCCTGCTCGGCGCGGAACTCGTGTGGGCGGGCAATCGCCCGCGCGATGCGGTGATGGCGGAAACCGTCGCCGCGCAGAAAGCCGCCGGACACACGCCGTACCTCATTCCGTATGGCGGCAGCAATTTCATCGGCGCCAGCGCGTATGTCGCCGCGGTGGAAGAATTGGCACAGCAAACCGCTACGCGCAATCTCCCGCCCTTTGACCGCATTCTGTTCGCCTCCAGTTCGGGCGGAACCCACGCCGGGCTGGCATTGGGAGTCGCCGCGCTGAATCTGCCAACGCAGGTTTTGGGCATCAGTGTGGATAAACCGGAAGTGGAACTGACCGATGAAATTGTCGGCACGCTGGCAACCGAAACCGCCCGCCAACTCGGCTTGCCCCACCGTTTCAGCGGCGAAAACATTTTCGCCGACGACGGCTATATGGGGCTGGGTTACGGCGTGATGGGCAACACCGAGCGCGAAGCCATCACCCTGTTTGCCCGCACCGAAGGCATTCTGCTCGACCCGGTTTACACCGGACGCGCCGCCGCCGGACTGCTCGACCTGATTCGGCGCGGGAAAATCGCCGCCGGCGAGCGGATTCTCTTCTGGCACACCGGCGGTTTTCCGGCGCTTTTCGCCCCGAAATACGCGGCAAAACTCGCCGCCGAAAATCGCCAATAATTGGGGCAACCACTTTTTTGATGGCAAAAACACGCCCATATATTGTGCTTTTTCGG
>JALVZI010000328.1 GCA_027022125.1 Anaerolineae bacterium
CACCACCCCCACCGCCCCCCGCCCGTCCGGTTTCCGGCGGCGGTGGTGGCGGCGGAAATGTATCCACCGGTTCATAAACAAACAGATTTTTGTATGTTCAGCATGTTCGATGGAACACAGAGTTTTCACAGAGTTCACAGAGATTTTTATGGAAATAACATTGAACTAAATGAAACTTTTGAAAAGTGTGCCAAAATTACAGAAACCATTGGCAATTTTTTAAATGTCATTCCCGCCTGTGCTCTGCGGGTGCGAAAGCGGGAATCCACGATGTTTTGCTATGGATTCCGGATATTTCCCTGCGGGAAATTCCGGAATGACATTTAAAATCCGTAAAATTTATGAAAATTCGTGGCTTAAATTCAGTCACACAAAAAGTTTCAACAAGTTCAATTAAAATCCGTGTTCATCTGTGTCATCTGTGTTCCATATATTAATCGGTAGAATAGATACGGATTTTTTATGAAAAACAATTGGCACTGGAACGGTTACGGTTTCAAAGCGATGGGGACACGGGTTTACATTTGGCTTTACAGCAACACTCCCAACAGCAGCGAAATCTTGCAAGATATTCAATCCACATTTGACAGTATGGAACGGCGGTTGAGCCGGTTTTTGCCCCACAGCGAACTGTCTCTGCTAAATTGCACCACCGCTCACGAGTTTCGCGCCAGCCCCACACTGTTCAGCGTGATGGAAGCGGCAAAATGGGCGGCATCCGCCACCGGCGGGATATTCGACCCCACAATTTTGGGTGCGCTGGAAACCGCCGGATACAATCGGAGTTTTGAAACCATCGCCGCCGAACAACCCGCTGTGCCCGCACCAACCCCCAACTACCAGCCGGGCGGGTTCGCCGGGGTAACATTGAACCCGGCAACCCGTCATATCGGCAAACCGCCCGGTTTAAAAATCGATTTGGGCGGCATTGGCAAAGGCTGGACGGTTGACCGCACCGCCGACCGCTTGGCGGGAAACGCGCCGTTTCTGGTGAATGCCGGGGGTGATTTGTACGCTTACGGCACACCGCCGGAGCATTCCGCGTGGAGAGTGGACATTCCCCACCCCACACACAGCAAGCAAATCATCGCCCGGCTGAACATTGCTGACCGTGCTGTTGCCACCTCAAGCATCACCCGCCGCCGCTGGCTGCGCGGAAACGTCCCGATGCACCATTTGATTGACCCCCGCACCGGTCGCCCGGCAAACACCGACTTGCAATCGGTCACGGTGGTTGCCCGGCGCACGGTGGTTGCAGAGGTATTCGCCAAAACCGCGCTGATTCTCGGTGCGCGGGATGGATTTTCGTTTTTGGAATCACTGTTGGATGTGGCGGGGTTGCTGGTAACGGCAGACAATCGCATTTTGGCAACACCGCAAATGGCAGCGTATCTTTACCCGATGCCGGATATTCTGCCGATTGAAACGCCGGCAACCGTTAACACCGCAAAAATTTAAGATGGGTTTAACAATAATCTAACATCGCGTTAACCATACTTTTCAAAAAACCGATATACTGACCGTATAAATTTTCATATCGGAGGTTTTATGACCACATCATCTGCACCATCAAACGCACTCATTTTGGAAATAGCAACATTATTAACAGGTATTGTTTTGGGGACGGTCGCCGCCGCACTGATGGTACTGTTCATTATCGCAGCGCAACCCGTTTCGCTGCCGGTAACCGGGTTGAGCGGCATTTTTCCCGCCGACATTCAATCCGCGCTGGCAACCCAACTGCAAGCAATGGGCTTGCCGCTGGTCGGCGACAGCCCGGCATATTGGTATCTGGCGCGTGTTTCGGCGCTCATCGGTTATTTTTTTATGTGGCAATCAATTCTGTGGGGATTGCTGCTGTCCACCAAAATTGTAAAAACGCGCATCTCCCCGGCACTGACATTCGGTATACACGAGTTTCTATCGCTGATGGGACTGGGTTTCGCCGCATTTCACGCTTTCGTGCTGCTCGGCGACGGCTATTTAAAATTCGGTTTGGCTGATTTACTGATTCCGTTCCACGCCTCATTCAAACCGGCAGCGGTCGGTGCGGGACTTATCAGTTTGTACCTGTATGTTCTGCTGGTTGCCAGTTTTTACCTGCGCAAACGAATCGGGCAAAAGGTGTGGCGTGCCTTTCATTACACCACCTTTTTGGCATACATCACCGTTACCGCTCACGGATTGCTGGTTGGCAGCGATGGTTCGCTGGTGATTGTGCAGGTAATGTACTTCGCCGCGGCAACCAGCGTGCTGTTTTTGGTGTACTACCGCATTTTAACCGGCGGAAAGAAACCACGCCCTGTTGCGAAAGCATTATAATCAAACAAATAGACAGAAAGAAGACAAGATAATGAGCAAACGACCTACTTCCACCAAAAAACTGCCGCGCTGGATAAAATGGTTCGTCACAGCGGCACTGTTGCTGGTGGTATTTTCCAGCGGTGCGCTCGCACTGAGCGTCCATCTGGAAAACAACGACCGCTTTTGCGCCAGTTGCCACACCAACCCCGAAACCACCTTCGTTGAGCGTACCACCCAACCGCCCATCGACCTCGCCTCGGCGCACGCTGCCGAAAGCGTGCACTGCATTCAGTGCCACAGCGGAAAAGGAAAAGCAGGCAGAGTAGACGCGCTCAAACTGGGTATGCGCGACGCGCTGGCGTTCGTCAGCCAAAACTACCCCCAGCCCGCGCCGCTGACCCACCCCATCCCCGATGAAATTTGTGTTATCTCAATAATCGGCGCATAATTATTCTTGATAGGAGTTTTTGTTTATGCCCTTTCGCAAACTTTTGAAA
>JALVZI010000329.1 GCA_027022125.1 Anaerolineae bacterium
TACCCAGCCCGAATATCACCCCCAGCGGCAGCAGCGCGCTGAAAAAATATCGTCCCTGAAATTGCACGAATGACAGGTTCAACCCGATGAACACCGCCGTGACCAGCGCCAGTTGCAGCGCCAGCAGCAACAGTCCGATGCGCATTTTTGGCGGCAACGGGCGATTTTTCCCTAACCACAATAGCGCACCCGCGACAGCCAACAGCGACACGAGCGTCAGCGCGGCATACACTCGTGCATCCATCGGCACCGCCATCCAGCCGAATTGCCCCCAGAAACTGTGAAAGGTGGTGCGCGCCAAATCGCTGAAATAGCGCGTCCAGCCCGTCTGCGCCAGCCGCTCGGCGGTGCGGAGTTGTCCCACCACCACCGAGTCGTGCCGGTGCAGCCCCAGCACATCCGGCACGCCATACACCCGCAAATTGCGGACAAACATCGGCAGTGCCAGCGCCAGTACGGGCAGATAGAGTCGCAGCGCGTTTTTCGCCAGCGTTTGCCACTGTTTCGGGGTGGCGAACCATATCCCCGCCGCGCCGAGCACAATTGCGGTGTACACCGTCACTTTTGTCAGCAGAATCAGCCCCAGCACGATGCCGAGCGTCCACGGAGCGGGCGAAGCGTCATTCCGAAAAATCCATTCCAGCAACAGAAAAATGAATGTCGCCAGCAGCAATTCCGCCAAACTGTCGTTATTGACCGCCGCCAGCATGGTTAGATGCATGGGCACAAACGCGGCGAATGCAGTTGCGGCGGCGGCAATTTCGCGGGGCAGAAAAAGGTCGGCGGCGCGGAAAATCATCACCAGCGACAGCCCGCCGAGCAGCACCGAAAAGAGTCGCAGGGCGAGTAAACTGCCGCCCGTCACCGCGAAAATCGGTGCGGCGAGCAGATAATAGAGCGGCGGCTGGTAGTTTTCATAACAGATGGCATCCACCGAACCGGTGCGGAATTTCGCGCCGGTCAGGGTAGAGAGCAAATTTTGGTCGTAACAGCCCGTCGTCAGTTCCGGCAGCGTGTGATTTTCCGCCACAAAACGGATGTAATTGTAATGCGCGGGCTCATCGGGGGCTTGCCATGCGGGGGTCAGCGCAGCATACAGCCCGCCGAGAATGAAATATGCAATTAAAGTTGCAGAAAGAAGTTTTGGCATTTGCGTTTTGGATGCGAAACGTGATAACGTGATGCGTGTTGCGTGTTGCGTGAATTGTTCATCCCCTTGCTTCTTGCTTCCTGATCCTTGCTTTCGTGATGCGTGAAACGTGATGCGTGATTCTTCCCATTCGCTCATTCGCCATTCGCTATTCGAAATTCGCTATTCGTCACTCGCTATTGGGTCAGCGTGGATGACCACCCGCTGCAAATTTGGTATCTCCCGCCGCAGCGATTCTTCCACCTGCCCGCTGATGGCGTGCGCGTCGGCGATGGGCATATCGCCCGCCAGCCAAATGTGCATACTGACCGTCCAGCCGTCTTTTTCCGCCCAGACTCGAATTTTGTGCGCCGCGCCCGCCCCGCAGATACCGTCGGCGATGGTGCACACGCGGTCGAGCAGGTCTTGTTCGGTGCGGAAACGGGGTTGCGCCGCCGGTACGGCTTCGCCCATCGGTTCGATATGGGTGGTGATGTCCACCACCGCCGGCAGCGCCGATTTTCCGCGCTGTTCCAACTCGTCCGCCAGCGCGTGCGCCTCCGCCAGCGACAGCCGGGGCGATACTTCAAAATGCGCTTCGACAAAATACTGCCCGTTGATGCTGTGCGCCCAAACTTCGTGCACCGAGCCGCCCAAACTTTTGGCGATGGCTTGCAGGGTGCGCCCCACATCGGGATGGTCGGTGTGCGGCAGTTGCGCCGGTTCGACATGCACCATCACATCGTGCACCTGCGGAAATGCGGCGGTAATTTTCCGCTGGACGGCGTGCGCCACACTGTGTGCCGCCGCGGTGGACAGGTCGGGGTCAACCTGCACGTGCAAATCGACATAACTATTGTCTGCCTGCCCGCGACTGCGCACATTTTCCACACCACGCACCTCCGGCATACCGCGCACCAGCGCCTCAATTTCATCGTGCGGGATGGATGCCGCATCAATCAGCACATTCGCACTTTCCGACAGAATTTCATACGCGGCGTGCCCAATCACCCCGGCGATGACCAGCCCCACCACCGCATCGAGCCACGGAAAACCGAGCCGCACGCCGACCAGCCCGGCAATCACCGCCAGCGACACCCACAGGTCAGAGCGGGTGTGCTGCGAATCGGCGAGCAGAATTTCGCTGTGCAGGGCTTTACCGCGCCGCGATTCATACAGGGTGACGCCCAAATTTACGGTGATGGTGAACAGCATCACGGCAAAACTGACAGTGGTCACTTCCGGCGCTGCGCCGCCGCTCAACCGCTCGATGGCGGTTTTGAGAATTTCGTATGCTGCCACCAGCAGCATCAACCCGATGAACAGGGTTGCCAGCGTTTCCGCTTTGCGGTGTCCATACGGGTGGCTCTCATCGGGCGGCGATTGGGCAATGCGCATGGCAATCAAGCCGACCACATTCGATGCGCCATCCACCAGCGAGTGGAAGCCGTCGGCGGTGATGCTGAGAATACCGGTCAGCAGCCCGACCACAATTTTCAGCAGCGCGACCAGCACATTCAGCGCCAGCACCTGCCAGAGTATTTTTTTGACGGCGTTCAGTGTATCAGGTTTCAAGTTTCGGGTTTCTGGTTTTGTGGTTCGGCAGATGACAAATTACCAATCTCCAATAACCAACCTCACTTCATCACCAGCGGGATATACAAATGGAA
>JALVZI010000330.1 GCA_027022125.1 Anaerolineae bacterium
CATCGGCGAGGCGCAAAAATGGATGAGCGATAACCTGCCAATTGTCGGTGTGCCGGGCGTGGATGTCGAGCCGAACTGGCTGGGACGATTGCCCGCGCTGGCATCGCGCATCGAAGTGGAAGTGAAAGACGTTTCGCCGCTGATTTTCGGGGAGGGTGAATGACCCGCATTTTGGCGCTCGATTGGGGCGATAAACGGGTCGGCGTGGCGTTTTCAGAGGGTTTTTTCGCCAGCCCGCACAGCGTCATTCGGCGCGGCAGCAATTTGGAAACGTATGCCAAAATCGAGGCGCTGGTCGCCGAAACGGGCGCGGAATTGCTGGTGATGGGGCTGCCCCTCAGTTTCAACCCCGATGAGCCGCTCGGATTTCAGGCAAAACGGGTGCTGAAACACCGCGACGCGCTGGCGGAACGGCTGGCAATCCCCATCGAAATGGTGGATGAAACTTACACCACCGTAGATGCAGAGGCATATTTGCGTCAGGCGGGCAAAAAGGGGAAAATCCCCATAGATGCCGCCGCCGCGGCGGTAATTTTGCAGCATTATTTGGATGAAGGATAATGTCCCCAACTATTTTACGGGTCGGTGAATACCGTTTCTTCTTTAACAGCCGAGAAGAACCGAGGATGCACGTACATATTGCAACCGCCGATGGTACAGCAAAGTTTTGGCTAGAACCGATTATCGCGTTGGCAGATTACCATAATTTACGCTCGAAAGATTTACGGAAGATAGAAAAATTGGTGAGAGAGTATGAACACGAGTTTCAAAAAGCATGGCAACGCCACTTTGGGCAGTGAAGTTACCAACATCAGTTCAATCGGTTTTTGGGTACTGGTCGGGGATAAAGAATATTTTGTCCCGTTTGCCGATTACCCCGCTTTTAAAAAAGCAACTGTTGCCGATATATATGCTATGACACAACTCAGCCCGTCACAATTACACTGGGAAAATTTGGATATTGATATTGAAATTGACGCATTGGAGACACCGGAAAATTTCCCGTTGATTTTTCAACCGTAAATACACCGGAATATGTTTATGACCATCATTCGCTATATTTTCAGATTCATATTTTTTATGATTGGCTTGGCAGCCATCGTGACCATCATCGGGGTGGGCGCGCTGGTGGTAAAGAACACCGGCGCGGGGAACAGTATCACGCTGGCGGAAGGCGCGCCATCCATCGGGCACGCCCCCACCGACCCGGAGGAGTTCGCCATTTATGTGATGCTCCAATCGCGGGCGGAGGAAATCAACACCCCCGTGTCCGATGACCCCACCGAAGTGGATTTCACCATCAAGCCGGGAGAATCGGCGCTGGCAGTGGCGCAGGAGTTACAGCAGGCAGGCTTGGTCAGCGATGCCAATCTTTTCCGCCAGTTTTTGCGCTATAACAAACTCGATTCCTCTCTGGAAGCGGGCGATTATGTGCTGCGGCGCAATATGAATATGATGGAAATCGGGCAGGCATTGCAAAAAGCCATCGCCAAAGAGGTGGTGGTCACCATTCCCGAAGGCTGGCGCGCGGAGGAAATTGCCGAAATGCTGACCAAAGAAGGCGTGATGGACGGCGACGCTTTCCTGAAAGTGGTGCAAGAGGGCACGGCGGTGGAGAGCAACATTTTGTTCGACCGCCCCGCCGGAAAATCATACGAGGGCTACCTTTTCCCCGACACGTATCGCCTGCCGGAGCACGCCACGCCGGAAGACCTGATTCAGCGAATGCTGAACAATCTTGCCAGCAAACTCCCCGCCGATGCCATCGAGAAAGCATCGCGGCGCGGGCTGAAACTGTACGATGTGCTCACGCTCGCTTCGATTGTGGAGCGGGAAGCCGTGTTCGATGACGAGCGTCCCATCATCGCCAGCGTGTATCTGAACCGCCTGCAACAGGGCATGTACCTGCAAGCCGACCCCACCGTGCAATATGCGATGGGCTATCAGCCCGACAGCGGTCAGTGGTGGAAAACCCCCGTCACACTGGATGAATATTCCACAGTGGATTCGCCGTACAATACCTATCTCAACCCCGGTTTGCCGCCGGGACCCATCTGCAATCCGGGCATCGAGTCCATCCTTGCCGTGCTGAACCCCGCCGACACCAACTATCTGTTTTTTGTGGCGTATGGCGAGGGGCGACACGTTTTTGCCGAAACATACGAAGAGCACCAAAAGAACGTCGCCATCTATCAGGGGCAGTAACCGTGAATGTGGTGATGGTGGGTCCTTTCGGGCTGAAAAAAAAGAGCACCATGCGCGAGCGCGCCCTGCCGATGGCGCGTGCGCTGGCGAAACGCGGACACCGCGTCAGCGTGATTGTGCCGCCGTGGGATAGCCCGGAAGACGCGGGCAAAAGCCGGTGGGAAAACGGCGTGCAAATCATCAACACCCTCCTGCCGAAACAACCCGCGCCCCTTTTTCACATCACGCTGACCAACTGGCTGGCGAAACTCGCGTTGCAGCAAAACCCCGATGTCATCCACTTTTTCAAACCGAAGGCATACGCCGGACTGGCACATCTGCTGTTGCACACCCTGCGCCGCCTGAAACGGCACTCGGTGCGACTGGTGGTGGATGAAGACGACTGGGAGCGGGCGTGGAATGCCATCGAACCGTATTCCGCCGCGCAAAAACGGCTGTTTGAATGGCAGGAACCGTGGGGCATCGCGCACGCCGATGCGGTGACGGTTGCCAGCAAACATTTGCAATTTTATGCGGAAACGCTCACCGCGCCGGAGCGTGTTTTTTATGTGCCGAATGGCGTGCGCTCGCTACCGGGGCGCATCGAAAT
>JALVZI010000331.1 GCA_027022125.1 Anaerolineae bacterium
CATGTCCACTGTGGTGGCGCTGCGCCGAACCCCCGTGCAGCCGATTGACCTGCAATTGACCCTTTCCGGCTCGCGGCGTGCGCCCCGTTTGAGCGGCACCATCATCAACCACAGCGAAACCACGTTCACCGCGTCGGCGCTGTTTGCGGGCAATTATGGCGTGCGGCTCGGCTCGCTGCCGCCCGGCGAAACAACCATTGACCAACCGCTGCAACTGCTGGACGTTCAGCCATACAATGGCACCGATTTATGGGGCACGCCGTATGGTCAGGTGAACAATCCGCTGGCGCAAACCAGAGACCAAGTGGTGCGCGGGCTTTTCTGGAACAATCAATTTTCCGCCCCGTACCCGCAGGTAACACCGGCACAAACGGGCAACACGGTTTTTTGGGTGGGTTGGGCAGACAGCGTTCCCGCCAAATGGATTTCGGTGGCACACAAACGGGTAACATATCAACCGGCGCAAGTGCGGGTGGTTATGGCATCGCTGGCGGGAGGTGGCAAATGAGCGCCATCATCACGGTAGAAAATCTGACCAAATCGTTCAAACAGCGAAAAGCGGTGGACGACATTTCATTCAGCATCGAGCGCGGCGGCATTTTCGGTTTTGTGGGACCGAACGGCGCGGGCAAAACCACCACCATCCGCATTTTGACCACCCTGCTGCAAGCCGATAGCGGCACGGTGACGGTGGACGGGTTCGATGTGCGGCGTGACCGGGCACAGGTGCGGCGGCGGTTGGGATATGTGCCCGACTTTTTCGGGCTGTACACCGATATGACCGCGTGGGAGTATCTGGAATTTTTTGCCGGATGCTATCGCATTCCCCCCGCCGACCATGCCGCGCTGATTGGCGATTTGCTGGAATTGGTTGATTTGACTCACCGCCGCGATGATTTTGTGGATGGGCTGTCGCGGGGGATGAAACAGCGGCTGGGGCTGGCGCGCGCTCTGATTCACGACCCGGAAATTTTGGTGCTCGATGAACCGGCGGCGGGGCTCGACCCGCGCGCACGGGTAGAGTTTCGCGCCCTGTTGCAAGAATTGCAGCGGATGGGCAAAACCATCTTTTTCTCATCGCACATTTTGGCAGATGTGGATGAACTCTGCACCGATGTCGGTATCATCGAAGCGGGGAAAATGGTGGCGCTGGGCAATTTGGAGGAACTCCGCGCGCGATTGCGGCGGCAGCGCATCATAAAATTCATCGTTATCGGCGAAAATGTGGATGCCGCGCTGGCGGTGCTGTCGTATGTGCCGCAAGCGTCGCAGGTGGAACAGCGGCAGGTCAACGGCGATTGGGAGGTTTCGCTGCGGTTTGACGGCGACAAGCAGGCGGTCAGCGCGCTCATCGCCAAATTGGTGCGTGCCGATGTGCCGCTGCTCTCTTTTTCGGAAGAAACCGAATCGCTGGAAGATGTGTTCATGCAACTCACCGAAGGGATTGTATCATAATGGCAAATTTCTGGATGGGACTGAAAAACAATCCGGTGCTGATAAACGAATTGCGCAGTCGAATGCGCGGGCGGCGGACGTTTTGGGTGCTGGGCGTGTATCTGCTGGTGCTCAGCGGATTGATGTTTACCATTTATGTGACGGTCTATCAGGATGCGGTCGCATCGAGTTACTATTATGTCGGGCAATTTCAGCGGTCGCTGGAAGCCGCATCCACTTTGGGAAAAGCCATTTTTTACGGCACGAATATCCTGCTGCTGTTGGGGGTGACGCTGGTTGCGCCCGCGTTCACCGCCAGCGCCATCGTCAGCGAAAAAGAGCGGCAAACGTTTGACCTGCTGGTGATTACCGCCCTGCCGGCAAGAGATATTGTGCTGGGCAAATTGAGCGCCGTGCTGGTGTTCATCGGGCTGTTACTGCTGGCGACGCTGCCGTTTCAGGGTATGGCGTACTTTTTCGGCGGGGTGGCATTCACCGACATTCTACTGGCGATGCTGCTGCTATTGCTAACCACACTGCTGTATTGCAGTTGGGGGCTGTTTGTGTCCAGTTTCGCCCGCACGGTGATGATTGCCAACATGATAAATTATGTAGCAATCATTCCGATGCTGCTGGGTGTGCCCTTTATGCTGTTTCTGGTGGGGGTCGTTTCGGCGGGGGCGACATTTTCCATTTTTCAGCATCCACCTTTTCCGGTGGCGATTGCGCTCACATATTTCATTCTGTTTTTTGTCAGCATCAACCCGGTGAGCATGGGTATCGCCTCGGCGATATTTGTGCAGGAAACGGGCAATTACGTTTTCAGCGTTGAGCGGATTTTCAACCAAAGCATTCCTCTCATTTCCCCGTGGGTGGTTTTTGTTGTATTTGCGCTGGTTGTGAGTTATATTTTAATAAAGGCGACTATCTCGCGGGTGGCACGTGTGCCGAAAGTATAGAAGTGGAGGTTGGTATGAGTGTATCGGTTGAACAGATTTATCGAAAATATATTCGACAAATTTCCCCGGCGGAGCAACTGAAATTGGTTGCGTTGATAACGCAATCACTGGCTGAACCGACGACCTCAAATAAAACAAAACGCAACATTATGGATTTGCACGGGCTGGGGAAAGAAATATGGCAGGATGTTGACCCCGCAGCGTACATTGACCGATTACGGGATGAGTGGGAATGATGTCTACCATAGTGTTGAAAAATGGCGAGAAAGTTGGCATTGATACCGCGCCAATCATTTACTGAACTAAATGAAACTTTTGAAAAGTGTGTCAAAATTACAAAAATCATCGGTAATTTTTATGATGTCATTCCCGCGAAAGCGGGAATCCACGGTGT
>JALVZI010000332.1:0-1167 GCA_027022125.1 Anaerolineae bacterium
GGCTTCCGGTGGGGTAACGATTGTGAGCGGGTTGGCGATGGGCATCGACACGCAGGCACACCATGCCGCGCTTGATGCGGGGGGGCGCACTGTCGCCGTGTTGGGCAGCGGGGTGGATGTCATCTACCCGCCGCGCAATCGAAAATTGGCGGAGAAAATCATCGAGCGCGGCGCAATCGTTTCGGAATTTCCGGTGGGAACCCGCCCGGAAAGCGGCAATTTCCCCCGCCGAAACCGCATCATCAGCGGTTTGAGTTTGGGCGTTATAATGGTAGAAGGCGCGGCGAAAAGTGGGGCGCGCATCACCATCGATTACGCGCTGGCTCAGGGACGGGAAACATTCGCCGTGCCGGGGAATATTCTCACCCGCGGCAGCGAAGGTCCGAACCGGCTCATCCAGCAGGGGGCAAAACTGGTCACCTGTGTCGGCGATATTTTGGAAGAGTTGAACCTGACGATGGTCGCCGAACAAACCGCCGTGGCAGAAACTGTCCCCGCCTCGCCCACCGAAGCCGCCATTCTGGCGCACCTTTCGGCGGAACCGCTGCACATTGATGACCTCGGCGAGCGCACCGGCATTTCCGCCGCCGAACTGTCCGGCACACTGACCATCATGGAGTTGAAAGGGCAGGTTCGGCAAGTGGGAAATATGCACTATGTGCTGGCGAGATGAGGTTTGTCATTTGTCAGTTGTCCTTTGTTATTTGTACTGCGCGAAGGTGAGAAAGTGAGAAGATGAGCAGGTGAGAGAGTGGGAAAGTGAGAAGGTGAGACCTGCTACTCTGCTACCTTGCCACCCTGCAACCTTGCAACTCTGCTACTTTGCAACCTTGCTACCTGACTTTGAACTTGAAACCTGAAACCTTGAACCAGAAACCTCCGGAGGAGAAATGCACATTTTAATTTTAGCCGGTGGTGTGGGGTCGAGATTGTGGCCCCGCAGCCGACAAGCCGTGCCGAAACAATTTTTAGACCTGACCGGTGGCGAAACGATGATTCAAACCACTGTGCGCCGTATTGCGCCGCTGGTATCACCGGAGCAAATTTTTGTTGCCACCGGCGAGCGATATGTGTCGCTGGTGCGTGAGCAATTGCCGCAACTGCCGCCGGAAAATATCATCGCCGAAATTAGCGGCAAAAATACCGCCCCGGCAATCGGATTGGGCG
>JALVZI010000332.1:1177-9105 GCA_027022125.1 Anaerolineae bacterium
CCCACCGCGCCCGTAACGGGTTACGGGTACATTCACCGCGGCGAAACCATCGGCACATTTTTCGACCAGCAGGTTTATCGCGTGCGGCAATTTCTGGAAAAACCGAATCTGCCCACCGCCCGAAAATTTTTCGACAGCGGCGAATATTACTGGAACAGCGGTATGTTCATCTGGAAAACCGATGTGCTCTTTTCGCAACTCGGTGAGCATATGCCGCAATTGACGGCGCAATTGCAGCAATTGCGTTCCGCGCTGTTTGGAAATCCGAACCCCGCGGAAGTTGCCGCCATTTGGGATGCCATCACACCGCAGAGTATCGATTTCGGGCTGATGGAAAAAGCCGCCGATGTGGCGGTAGTGCCGCTGGACGCCGGTTGGAACGATGTCGGCAGTTGGGCGGCGCTGTATGACGAACTGGCGCAATCGGCGGGCGAAAATGTTGCGGTGAACACCGAGCAACTGCTGGCGATAGATTCGCGCGGGTTGCTGGTTCACGGTGGCGGCAAATTGGTTGCCACCATCGGCGTGGATGATTTGGTCATTGTGGAAACGGATGATGCGCTGTTGGTCTGCGCCCGCGACCGCGCGCAGGATGTGAAAAAAATTGTCGAACAGTTGAAAAAAGAAGGCAAGCAAGCGTATCTGTGAGAAGCAGGGAGCAAGGAGCAGGGAGCAAGGAGCAAGGAGCAGGGGAGACACAGCCCTTACTTCTTGCTCCATACTCCTTACTTCATACTCCTTACTCCATACTTGAAACTTCGTGGCAAAAAAGGAAAATCGAAAATTTATGGAAGCATATTGCGTAAAATGTAAAACCAAACGAGAAATGAGCAATCCCGAGCCGGTGTACACGGCGGCGGGGACGCCCGGCACGCGCGGCACATGCAGCGTGTGCGGCACAAAAATGTTCAAAATGGGGTACACCCCCGCCCACGATGGCATTCCCAAACCGGAAAAAGTTCAGCGCAAGCGAAAAAACGGCAACGGCAAACCGCGCAAAGGGAAACTGGTCATCGTTGAATCTCCGGCGAAAGCGCGCACCATCGGCAAGTTTTTGGGGCGCGGTTACACCGTGAAAGCATCGGTGGGGCATGTGCGCGATTTGCTCCGCTCGCAATTGTCGGTGGATGTGGAAAATAATTTCACGCCGAAATACCGCGTGCCGAACGAAAAACGCCCGCTGGTGAAAGAGTTGAAAAAAGATGCCGCCGCCGCGAAAGAAATCTATCTGGCAACTGACGCCGACCGCGAAGGCGAAGCGATAGCCTGGCATTTGATGGAATCCACCGAGATGGAACCCGACCGTGTGCGGCGGGTGGTCTTCCACGAAATAACCAAAGATGCCATCGCCGATGCGTTTGCCCACCCCCGCAGTGTGGATTTGAATCGGGTGAACGCCCAGCAGGCGCGCCGCATTCTCGACCGGTTGGTGGGCTATAAAATCAGCCCGCTGCTGTGGAAACGGGTTCGCAGCCGAACCAGCGCCGGTCGGGTGCAGAGTGTGGCGCTGCGGCTCATCTGCGAGCGGGAAGAGGAGATCGATAATTTCGTGCCGGAAGAATACTGGTCAATCAAAGTGAAACTGTCCAGCCGAGATACCGCCCTGCGTCCCAAAGAACGGCAATTCACCGCGAAACTGGTGCAAATTGCGGGCAAACCGGCAAAATTGCACAATCAAATGGAAGCCCAAACGGTGGTAGATGCGCTGAAAACCCTGCCGTACCGCATCAGCGATGTGAAACGCGGCGAGCGGCGGCGCAAAGCCCCCGCGCCGTTCACCACCAGCACCCTGCAGCAGGAAGCATCGCGGCGATTGGGTTTTGGCACGCGAAAAACTATGCGCATCGCCCAGCAGTTGTATGAAGGTATCGAACTTTCCTCCGGCGAGCGGGTCGGGTTGATAACCTATATGCGTACCGACAGCACACACATCGCGGCGCAGGCACAGCAGGAAGCCCGCCGTTTCATCACCGAAAAATACGGCAAAGAATATTTGCCGGCGAAACCGCCGCAGTACCGCACCAAATCGCGCGGGGCGCAGGAAGCGCACGAGGCGATTCGCCCCACCGATGTGCGCCGTCTGCCCGCCGAAATTCGCGCCGTGCTCAGCCGAGACCAGCAGCGGCTGTATATGCTCATCTGGTCGCGGTTCGTCGCCAGCCAGATGGTCGCCGCGGTGTATCAGACCATCCGGGTGGATGTGACCGCCGGGGAGTATCTGCTGCGCGCCGCCGGTTCAACCCTGAAATTCAACGGCTTTTTGTCGGTTTATCAAATCACGGCGGATGAGGATGCGCCGGAAGATGACGGTGAAGGCGCGAACATCCCCCCGCTGGAAAAAGGGGATACGGTCGATTTGGTGGATGTGCTGCCCAACCAGCATTTCACTCAGCCACCCCCCCGTTACACCGAAGCCAGTTTGGTGAAAACGCTGGAAGAATTCGGCATTGGGCGACCGAGCACTTATGCGCCCATCATCAGCACCATTCAGGAACGGGGGTATGTGGAGCGCGACCAAAAACGCCTGCATCCCACCGATTTGGGGCTGGTGGTCAATGAGATGGTCACCAAATATTTCCCCGACATCATCAATGTGGATTTCACCGCGCGGATGGAATCGGAATTGGATAAAATTGCCGTCGGCGAGATGGACTGGGTGGAAGTTCTGCGCGAATTTTATGCCCCGTTTGAAAAAGCGTTGAATATCGCCGAAGCCGAAATGCCGAAGGTGGAAGTCGGCGATACCCTCATCGGCGAGAAATGCCCGGAATGCGGGCACGAACTGGTGCTCAAATTTGGGCGATTTGGCAAATTTATCGCCTGCTCCAACTTCCCGGAATGTCGCTACACGCGCCCGTATGTCGAAAAAATCGGCGTGAAATGCCCCAAAGACGGCGGTGAAATTGTAGCGCGCAAAACAAAAAAGGGACGCACGTTTTACGGGTGCAGCAATTATCCCGAATGCGACTGGACAAGTTGGAAACGCCCTCTGCCGACCCCGTGTCCCGATTGCGGCGGGTTGCTGGTGGTGCAAAACAAAAAAACCGCGCAGTGTACCGTGTGCCACCACCGTTTCGATTTGGACTCGCTGCCGCAGAGTGCTGAACCGGAGAAAGTGGTCGGATAGCGAACCGGCTTTAATGAACAGAGAACGTGTGCCGGTGGGCAGGTGAGAGGGTGAGCCGGTGGGAAAGTGAGAAGGTGAGAGAGTGAGACTTGCCACCCTGCCACCCTGCAACTTTGCAACCCTGCAACTTTGAACCTTGAACTTTGAACTAAAAACTGACAATTGACTTTGGACTTGAAACTTTGGACTTGACACCCTTTCGAGAAAAAATGACCGCCGCCGGGTACGATGCCTTCATCATCACCCAGCCCGAAAATCGCCGCTATCTGTCGGGATTTACCGGCAGTGCGGGCGCGCTGTTCATCACCACCGACCGCCAATTTCTGCTGACCGATTCGCGCTATTATGAGCAGGTGGGGCGCGAATCGCCCGATTGGACGCTGGTGAAAGCCGGTTATCGCACCGCAGAAAGTTTGGCAACCCTGCTCGAATCGCTGGGAATGACGGCGGCGACCATCGCTTTTGAAGCCGACCATTTCACCGTGGCGCAATTTGAAACGTGGCAATCCGCCCTGCCCGATACCGTCACGCTGGAAGCCACCACCGGTTTTACCGCCGAACTGCGCGCCATCAAAACCCCCGCCGAACTGGATGCCATCAAACGGGCGCAAGCCGTCGCCGATGCGGCGATGGCGCATCTTTTTGACTGGATTCAGCCCGGCGTGACCGAGCGCGATGTGGCGTGGGAAATGGAAGTTTATATGCGCACCCACGGCGCAACCGCGCTTTCGTTCGATACCATCGTCGCTACCCGCGCCAACAGCGCCCTGCCGCACGCCACCCCCGGCGATGCCGTCATCGGGGCGGGGGATGTGGTGCTGGTGGATATGGGCTGTGTGGTGGATGGCTACTGCTCGGATATGACCCGCACGTTCAGTTTGGGTGAACCGAAAAATCCGCGCTACCGCGAGGTATGGCAAATCGTGAAAAATGCGATGGATGCTGCGCAGAACGGCATTCGCTCCGGTATATCGAGCCGCGCTGCCGATGCGCTGGCACGGGATGTCATCGCCGCGGCGGGGTATGGCGATAATTTTGGGCACAGTTTGGGGCACGGAGTGGGACTCGCCGTGCACGAAATGCCGCCCGTCAGTTACGCCCGCGATACCGAACTGCGTGCCGGAATGGTCATCACCATCGAACCGGGTATCTATCTGCCGGGAGAATTCGGTGTGCGGCTGGAAAATATGGCACTCGTCACCGATAACGGGGTGGAAATTCTCACCCGGTCAGCGGTCAGTCTCAAGTCTCAAGTCTAAAGTTTCAAGTCCAAAGTCGCAAGGTAGCAAGGTTGCAAAATCACGCTTCACGCATCACGCATCACGCAATACGAATCCCTATCCCTATCCGCTTCTTTACTTAATTTCAATTTTATGTTAAACTATTATTGTCAAGTTAAGTGTCGAATCTTGCGCATTTGCAAGAGTATGGTACAATAGTACCAAGTTTGCAATCACGTTGATTACAGTTTAGGAGCGTATTATGGGCACATCAGGAGACAATATCAATCGCGCGCGACCATTGATTATCGGGGTTGTGTTGGGGCTGATTGTCGGTTTGGGTATCGGGCTGGCGTGGGCTTGGCTGGTACAACCGGCGTATTATGCCGGCGGCGCATATCCCAATGAGTTGAGCGATTTTTACCAGCACGCCTATGTGCAATCGGTGGCGGAAGCATATATGACCACTCGTGATGTGGGTGCAGCCGCAGAGCGGTTAAATGCGTTCAGCGCGACAGATAAAGTGCGGTTGCTGGCGGATGTGGACAAAGGGTATATCGCCAACGGGCAAGCCGCCGAAGCCACGCTCACTGCCGAGTTGGCATCGGCACTGATGAAACAGGAAGGGTGGTCGAGTGATGATGTGGCTCGCGGGCTGACCGATGCCTCTGCGCCGCAAGATTTCGCCGCCAAATTGGGGCAAGCCGTCGGTGTACCACTCCAAACCTCACCGATTTCACCCCCGCCCGGCGCGACGGCAACCGTCGCCCCCACGCCGACATCCGGCAGCGGACAGTTACCCACCCCTACATCGCCGGGCAGCGGCACATTGCCGCCTCCCGATAACGGTGGGTTCAATTGGGGGCGGTTATTGCTGATTTTACTCTTCCTGCTCATCGCGTTTGCGCTCATTGCCGTGCTCATCAGCCGGTTGCGAAAACCGCGCTCGCGGCGAACACACCGTGTCGTGGAAATGCCCCCCGATGATTTCGGTGCAGAATCCGATGTTCCCGCCGATTATGTGCGGCTGGGGCAGTGGACAGACACATATATGCTGGGCGACGATAATCACGAAACATCGTTCAGTGTGGAAAACGCCGAAGGTAAATTTGTGGGCGAATGCGGCATCGGTATTTTGGAAGGATTTGCCTCCGGCTCGCCGAAACGAGTGCTGGCATTCGATGCATGGTTGTTCGATAAAACCGATATTCGCACCATTTCCGTGCCGTTGATGAGCGAATATGCCTTCAATGATGATATTCTGCGCTCCAAACTGCCGCGGCTGGCGGAACCGGTGATGGCGGAAGAAGGCAAAGTGTTCGAGTTGGAGACATCGGCGCTGTTGGTGAAAGCCCGCATTCTGGAGATGGATTACGGCGACGGTCCACCCGATAACAGTTATTTTGCCTCGCTGAAAGTGCGACTCACTGCGTACCTCAAACCCGATATTGATGTGGATGCCGATATGCCCATCCCCGAAGGGTACAAATAGAGAAAATCCGATAACAAAAGTGGGTAGTCAAAACGGCTACCCACTTTTTTGTTGTATTGGTTTTTCAATTATGTTATAATTTACAGTATCAGTTTGTATGCTACAATTTATATCGCAGAGAAGGGAAACCAACCGGTGCCAAACGTTTACCAACTGTACAAATTACAGCAACTCGACAGCCGCATTGATGCCGTTCGGCGGCGGTTGAAAGAGATAGCCGCCAATCTTGTTGAAACCCAAGCATTGAAAACCGCCAAAGCCGAATTTGCCGCCGCTGAAGCCTCATTGAACCAAGCCCGCGCCGACGCAGTCGATTTGGATTTGGAGGTAAAAGGGTTGCAGCAGAAAATAGCCAAACACGAAAAACGATTGTACAGCGGCAGTATTTCCAACCCCAAAGAAGCGGCATCGCTGCAGCAGGAAATTGCTTCTACCAAACGATGGCTTGCCAAACGCGAAGAGGATTTGCTGGAAGCGATGATTGCGCAGGAAGATGCGGAAACGCAGTTGGCAGAAAAAGAAAAAACCCTCGCCGATATTCGCCGCCGGTGGGAAACCGAGCAATCGGATTTGCTGGCGGAAAAGAAAACGCTGGAAGCCGAACTGGCTCAGTTAACCGCCGACCGCCAACAGCAAGCCGGGTTCATCGAGCGCGCTACACTTTCGCAGTACGAAACACTGCGCCAAAAGAAGGGCGGCGTCGCCGTGACCGGCGTAAAAGACGACACCTGCGTGAGTTGCGGGGTAATGCTGTCGCAGCGAATGTTGCAGGCGGCAGAAGACGATTCGACATTATGCTATTGCGAGGGTTGCGGTAGAATTTTATTCATACTGTAAACGAACAACTGACGAGTATTCTCACAGGAGACGTACCATGGCATTAAAAACGATTGGCATTGAAATTGACGATAAAGTTTACAAACGCGCCGAAACAAAAGCCGAAGCCGAACAGAAAACCATCAACCGGGTGGTGGTAGAGGCATTGTACGCCTACATCGGCGAAACACCGCCGCCGCTGCCCAAACCGAAAGAACCCGAGCCCCCCGCCGAAACGCCCGGCATCCCGAAAACCACCATTTATGTGGTGCAATCGGGAGATACGCTCGGCGCAATTGCCAAAAAAATGTATGGTACGCCCACAAAATACTATATCATCCAAAAAGCGAACAATTTAACCGACCCCGGAAAAATCTGGGTGGGGCAAAAATTGGTCATCCCCGTGCTGGAAGAAGACCAGCCGACCCCGACCCAGCCGCCCGCCACCGAACCGCAGCCACCCACCGAACCCGAAACGCCGTCGACACCGCCCACCCCGAAACCACCCGTGGCGGATGACAGCACGCTGAAAAACCCGAAACCGCCAAACATTAAATTTGTCGGTTCGCCCAATTTTAACAAACGTCCCACCGGCGAAATCAGTGCGGTGGTGATGCACGCCACCGCCAACGGCAGTTTGGAACGGGTGATAGATTGGTTCAACAACCCCAACGCGCAGGTCAGCGCCCATTACACCATCGGCAAAGATGGCACAATTGTGCAGCACGTCCGCGATGAGTTTCGCGCATGGCACGCCGGAAAATCGGAGTGGAAGGGGCGAAAAGACCTCAACAGTTGGGCTATCGGCGTGGAAATGGTTAACTGGAATAACGGCGAAGACCCCTTCCCCGAACCACAGTATCAAGCCGGATTTGCGCTGGTATCGTATTTGTGCGAAAAATACCACATTGACCCCGATATGATTGTGGCACATTATGATGTTTCGCCGGGGCGAAAAACCGACCCCAAAGGCTACGATATGGATCGCTTGCGCGCCGAAGTTCGCAAACGGCTGGGTATGTAACAATGAACAATGAATAATGAAAAATGAACAATGGGTTGCGTGATGCGTGAAAACCTTTTTGTCATTCGCTATTCGCCTATTCGCCCATTCGCCCATTCGCCCATTCGCTCAAAGAAACAGGACTTTCATTTTAAAAGGAAATTCTTATGCGCTCACAATACCGATTTTTCATCAGCATCATTCTGTTTTTGGCAATCACACTGGCTTGCGGACCCGGCAAACGGTTGACGGAACTGGTGGAGGATACAC
>JALVZI010000333.1 GCA_027022125.1 Anaerolineae bacterium
CCCCCTCGCTCTCTCTCACTCCCCCCTTCCCCTCGGGGAAGGGGGATACAGGGGGGATGGGGGAAATTCTCAAAAGGCATCTACTATCGGTAAATCATAACTTCTGTTTTTCAAATCATCAGATGTATAACATCAGTTACGGATATTGAATCCCCGCCAATTCGCGCCGGAATTGCGCCACCAGCGCGGCGCGCTCGGCGGGGGGCAAAAATGCCGCTTGCGCAGCGTTGAGTATCATCATTTTCAGGTCGTCAAACGAAATGCCGATGTCGCGGATGGCAACCAGATACTCATCGGTGAGCGTGATGTTCGACACGGAAGGGTCATCGGTGTTGATGGTGACGGGAATGCCCTGCCGGTGATATTCCAGCAGTGGATGGCGGGTGATGCGTTCCACCGCCGCCGTTTGGATGTTGCTGGTGGGGCACATTTCCAGCGTGATGTGCCGTTCGCGCAGCAGAGCGATAGCCTGCGGGTTGGAAATGGCTTGCACGCCATGCCCGATGCGGTCGGCGTGCAGAACCTCTACCGCTTCGATGATATTTTCGGCGGGGCAGTTTCTGCATTCGCCCGCGTGGGCGGTAATGTGCAACCCCTGCAATTTTGCCCAGCGCAGCACATCCACAAATTTTGCGGCGGAATAATGTTCTTCATCGCCCGCCAAATCGAGCGCCACCACGCCGTCATCTTTATGGGCGACTGCCAATTCTGCCAATTGACGGGCAAATTGCGGCTCGTGCCGCCCCAGTTGGACAATCAACCGCACGATAATATCAAATTCCGCTTCGGCTTGTTTTACGGCGGCGATGACCCAATCTGCCACATCTTCAAAACTGAAACCCTGATGGTATGCCTGCGCCACCGGATTGAATCGCAATTCCAGATATTTCACATTATCGTGCGCGCAATCTGCCACGGCTTCATAGGCAATGCGCATCACCGATTCTCTGCTATTGTAAAATTTTCGCAGCAGGGTAAATTTTGCCAGAAAAGTTTGAAAATTCGGCTCGTCATCCACCATTTGCACCAGCGGGCGCAGCGATTCCACATCGTAGTTTTCAATATCCAACCCGTGTTCGTGCGCAATTTCCGCGAGTGTTGCCAACCGCAAACTACCTTCCATGTGACGATGGATGTCAATTTTGGGGAGGGCGTGCAGCATTGCACGCAGATGATTTCGCTGTGACGGCTGGTTATTTTGCATATCAGATATGGTAATCGGTTTTAGCCGAAATACAAATTTGGATTTTATTGCCCGGTTGAAACGGCGGGCTGGGTGATGGGCAGGGTGACGGTGAAAGTTGTCCCGTGCCCTTCGGCGCTTTTTACGGCGATGTCGCCGTGATGGGTGTCGATAATTTGTTTGACGATGGTCAGTCCCAGCCCGGTGCCGGGTATCTGCTGCCGCGCCGAAACTTTCGCGCGGAAAAACCGCCGGAAAATCTTGTCGAGACTGTCTGCCGGAATACCCAACCCGGTATCTGCCACCGAAATTTGCACGGTATCGCTGCCGGCGTGCGCTTTTACGGTGACACGCCCCCCTTCGGGAGTAAATTTCAGGGCGTTATTGAGCAGATTATCCAGCACTTGCCGCAACTGGTCGGCATTGGCGGTGATGGCGGGCAGGGCAGGGGGCAACTCGGCGGAAAGGGAGATACCTTTTTGGCGGGCGGTGGGTTGTGCGCTGGTCACGGTTGTTTCGATGAGCGTGCGCACATCCACAGTCGAAAATTCCGGCGGCATCATTTTCAATTGCTGGTATGTCACCAAATTGTCCACCAGTTTCTGCATCGTTTCGGTGCGGCGGGAAACAATCGTCAAACTTTCGCGGATTTTGGGCGGCACGGGTCCCAGCCCGTCTTCCAAAATCAAATCGAGATACCCGCGCAGAAATGTCAGCGGGTTTCGCAATTCGTGCGACACGTTTTGGACGAACTCGGTGTACTGTCGCTGCAAATTTGCCGTTTCGATGGCAATTGCCAGTTGGTCGGCGATGGTTTGCACCAATGTGATGTCGTCCGGTTCAAAACGATGGGGCGAGATGCTTTGCAAATCGAGTATACCGACCAGCCCGTTATGGGTCATCAGCGGCAGTGCGGCTTCTGATTGCACTGCTTCTCGCCCGGGACCGGCGAAATATCCGGGGAATGCCGAGATGTCATTCACCAGCAGCGGCTCTTGTGTGCGTGCCGCCGTGCAGATAACGCCGGGATGGTCGAGCGGCAAAGCGTGCAGCACAGCGGGAATTTCTGCGGTGGGAATATCGCTGGCGGCGCGCAGGGCAAGTGTGTTGCTTTCCGGCTCGAACAGAAAAACGGAAATAAACTCGTACCCCAAATCATCGTGCAACCGCCAGATGACTGTTTCCAACAAAAGTTGGATGTCGCGGATTTCGGCGGTTTGCCGCCCAATTTTGGCGACGGTGTGGAATTGCTTGACTTTCTGCTGTTCCTGATTGTACAACCGCGCATTTTCAATGGCGATGGCGGCTTGGTTGGCGAAAGTATGCACCAAATCGAGGTCGGCGGTATCAAAATAACCGGCTTCGGTATGATGCATGGTCAGCAAGCCGATAATCCGTTTGCGAAAAACCAGTGGCGCGCCAATCCATGCTTTGGTGGCGGCGGCAAAATCGGGACGCGCCAATTTCCAAAAAGTGTTTTCGGTAATATTGTGGAAAATGGTGGGGTATTGTTGCAGCAAAGCCTGTTGGTAAAAGATGTTTTCGGTGGTGTTGATGGCAATATCTTCCGCTTTGAACCCGGCGGCGGCACGTACGGTG
>JALVZI010000334.1 GCA_027022125.1 Anaerolineae bacterium
CCAATTGTCATTCCCCATTTGCACCGTCGAGCCGTTGTATCGCCACTCCACCTGCCACGGCAACGTTTGAAATCCGTTAGTGTGAACGTGGCATTGACAGGTTAGTAGAGTACCCATATACTGAACTAAATGAAATTTTTATGCTTCTCTCTTTTTTGCATCTAATTTTCACGAATTTCACAGATTTTATGCTTAAATTTGAGAAATTCGCGTTAATTTGATGCGGAAATCCGGTCAAACAAAAAGTTTCAATAAGTTTACTAATAAAATAGGCAGAGGGTTGATTTGCTGGCGGTTCATTGGTTGGGAGAAATGCCAGCACACCCCACTTTGAGGAATAGGCAATGGAACGAATTTTAGTTGCGGATGATGAACTTTATATTTTGGATGTTTGTCGCCGCATTTTGGGCAGAAAATACGATGTGACAGTCGTTCACAGTGGACTGGAAGCCATTCAATTGGCACAAGAGCAACAATTTGACCTGCTGTTGACTGATATAAAAATGCCGGGTATTGACGGGTTAGAAGCGGCGCAGGAAGTCAAAAAAATCCAACCGGATATGATGTGTGTCACGATGACCGGTTTCAGCACGATGGAAACCGCCATCAAAGCGTTGCGGTTGGGGGTTGACGAATTTGTCATCAAGCCATTTGCCCCCGAAGAATTGATGCTGGCGATTGACCGTGCTTTTGAAAAAGAACGCTTGCGCCGGGAAAACGTCCGGCTGAAATCGCTGTTGCCACTGTTCGAGTTCAATAAAATGTTAATGAGCACCACCGAAATTGATAAACTGCTGGAGCAGGTAACCGGTTTGGCAATTTCGGAAGTGGAAGCGGACAGCGTGGTGTTGTATCTGCTGGCAGAATCCGGCGATTTTCGGTTGCACAGCCAGCGAAATTTAACCCCGAGTCAATTGTTAGTGCTGGAAGAACACGGGTTGAAAATAGCCGCCAATGTGCAGAATGCCCCCCTTTACGCCGATATGATTTCTGCCGAGAAAGATGATATTCGTGATGTGTTGGCTGCGATGGGAATGAATAGCGCTATTTCTGTACCCATTGCCGGGCAGAACAAATTGCACGGTATGCTGATGTTATTCAAATCTACGGGCGCATTTTCGCAGAGTCAGCAGAACTTTCTCGGTGTGATGGCTGGACAAGTTGCAATTGCCTATGAAAACGCAAAACTTTTTCAAGATTTACAACAAGCTTACGATAAATTGAAATCGCTTGACCATTTGAAAAGCGAGTTTATCAACGTGGCAGCACACGAGTTGCGCACGCCGTTGGCGATTTTAATGGGCTATGCCAGCGTCGCAGCAGAAGATGCCACCGCAGAGCAGCGTGAGTATATGGATGCCATTGTACGGAATGCCACCCGTTTGCGGGGTTTGATAGACGATTTGTTGAATATGCGTCATATTGAAAGCGGAGAAGTACGGTTAGAGTATGCGTCTGTCAATTTAAAGAAAATTATTGAAACGGTGATTGACGACGTAAATATGCTGGCACGCAAAAAAAATATCACCATTGTAGTAGAAGATGTGACGAATATCCCCGAATTTTTAGCCGACTCGCGCCATTTGGAATTGATACTGGTAAATTTATTGAGCAACGCCATAAAATTTACGCCCAATGGTGGTTCTATTCGGGTGTATGCCGAAGTAAGCGGCACTAATCTGAGATTATCGGTAGAAGATACCGGTGTAGGCATTCCGTCATCGGAATTTGAGAAGATTTTCGACCGTTTTTATCAGGTAGAGGATTCTCGGAACCGGCATCACGAAGGGATTGGGCTGGGTTTGGCTATCGTCAAAGGTATCATCGAGCGTTGCGGTGGAAAAATTTGGGTGGAAAAAAGCGAGGTCGGCAAGGGCACCACATTCACTTTTACAATGCCAATGTTGTTTGAATATTCCGCCAGTTGAAAACGAACAGACATTTTTCCAAATTTAGGGCGTGTTGACGTTTGGTTTTCAGCGGGAAAAACGCCCTTCGATGCGCCCTGCGGGCTATTCAGGATGAACTTGTTGAAACTTTTTGTGTGACTGAATTTCAAATACATAAAAGTTTCAATAGGTTCAATGGTCTATTTGAAAAGAAGGGCGTCACTTTACCGGTGACGCCCTTTTGGGGTTATTGTGCGGTGGGTGTTTCTGCCGCCGAGTTTGATTTTGGTGTGGGAATGACCAGCGGCTGTTGCTGCTGCGGTTGCTGCTGTTGCAGTAACGGGTCGGGCGGCGCGTCTTCTGGTGTCCAGTAATCCTGAATATCGGCGGTGGCGCGCGCGTTTTTCAGCCAATCGTTATAGGCTTTGGTCTGCGCTGCCGAAAGATACCGCGGGTCGAGTTCGTGGTCACCGCGTTCCAGCACCTGCAAAATGTGCCAGCCATATTTCGACTGAATCGGGTCGCTGATTTGCCCGATGGGCAAACTGAATGCCGCATCATCGAATGCCGGTATCATCACCCCCTGCGGGAACCACCCCAAATCGCCGCCATCGGCAGCGGTGGTGCTGTCTTTTGATACTTCTTTGGCTACAGCGGCAAAATCTTCGCCCGCATCGAGCCGCTCTTTCACTTTTTTCGCTTCGTCTTCGGTGTCGACCATAATATGGCGGGCGTGCGCCTGAAAACCGGTGGTGTCGGCTTCTGCCATAATGGCATCTCGCACTTTGTTCCGAATGAGTTGCCGCCGCACCAACTCTCGCAGTTGGGCGGGGGTCAAGCCGGATGTTTCCTGCACTTTCGCTTCCCAATCTGCGCGGGCTTTTGCCAGCG
>JALVZI010000335.1 GCA_027022125.1 Anaerolineae bacterium
GTGTACCATGTATAGTTACTATCCTTTCAGATATTTCTCCGCCGCGCTCTGCGCCAAAAAACAAATCGTATGAAATACCGGCATATCGGCAATCAACGCTTGCTCCGCCACCAATAAATTTTCGTCGGCGAGACGAAACCACTCTTGTGGCGTTTCGATAGGTTTACGCATTTCACTGCCGCTCATACAATATCTTTCCCTCGCCGAAAATATGTTGGGTATAAAATGGATTGTTGTCCGCAAGATTGCGGCGAATTTCTGCCGGGGTGCGCACCAACAAATCCAACCCGAAACGACGACGCAAAAAAAGCCGGTCAATTTGGCGGCGGATTTGACGATTCGAGTGCGATGAATCGTGGACAATCAGCAAATCCAAATCGCTGTTCGCATTGGCATCTCCGCGCGCATACGAACCAAACAACACAATTTGCTGCGGGTGAATCGTATCAACGATGGTTTGCCGGATAAAAGCAATCATTTCCGGGTTGATGGTTTTTTCCTGCAATGATACCATCATTCATCTCCCTGTAACAAAGCGACAATAGCATTTGTATCGAGCAAATAGCGTTTACCATTCATCTCGCATCTCTCTCTGAACCGCAACCGCATCACCGCGCCACGCTACCTTGCCCGCAATGTCGGCAAAATCATATTCGGCAGATTGTCTTTTTTCGGTATGCTTTTGCTGCCAGCGCAGATAGTTGATGAAATTCAACGCTTCCCGTTTCTTGTTATCGGATAAATCTTCAATTGCTCGCTTCACCTGTTCTGAAAGCATAATTACCCCTTTCATTCCCGAAAAATCAACCTCCTGATTTGCCGCACAATTTCGATAGATTCTTCGGTAAAATTCGTACCATTTTTGAAAGTTCAGTGCAAAAGAAAGAAAAATGGCAACTGTTTTCTGTTATTCACCAATTCTAACCAAACCTTTTTTGCATAAAATCGTATCAGTGGTCATTTTTGGTATACCTGGCCAACTGCCAGTAATTTCACCAACTAATTGATAATACTGAAATAACGTTTGACCATCTTTCCCTACTACCAAAACCCAGAATTCTTTTATTTCACCTGGATTTCCACCAATATAATAAACATGCCCAGACCACTTTCCACCAGACGTTTTTGCTTGGCTTTGGGGCCAATATTCCTCTATTATTCCATCTTCCCCCACTCTAAAAGTTATCAGCCATATCGTAAAGGGTTCCGGAAGATTTTCATACCTACCTTGAACTTCAAATGAGTTTCCAACTATTTCATATTCTGTAGGTTTAGAAATCTCAATACCAAATTCATCAGGCAATAACGTTTGCGAGACACTGTTTTGCAGATATTTAATCTTTTTATCTTTTGACCGCGTAGCCAACGTTCCAATAACAGCCGTAATAATAGTAGTGACTGCTCCTATCAATGCTACAATAATTGTAGAGTCCATTACTCACCTACAGCAATTAGATTATTATATGTTTTCTCGATGTGAATTCTACTCAGCGAACCACTCACGCGGGTCATCCGGCGGGAATCGATTCGCGGGCATAAATCACTTTCCCTTCTCTCAGGGCAGGTTCCAAAACCAATGGAAACGAATCTTTGTAGCGTTCAATATCGTCCGGTGTGGCAACAATCACATCTACCGCTTGCCCCACGCCAAACAGGTTTTTGTAGATTTTTTGCGCCAGTTTTCGGCGGTGAACGTTTGCCGCCACAACCAGCAAATCTATATCGCTATCGGGGCGCATTTCACCTTTGGCGGCAGAACCGAACAGAATGATTTTTTCCGGCGCAGCCGTCTGCACAACACGCCTGACAATTTCATCCAGAGTTTTTTGGTTGACATTTGCCATCTCGCACCTCAATGCGGCTATTGCATCATCTAATCTAAAAAGTAGGATTATGCTTCCTGTAATTTTCACCACAGAGGCACAGAGACACAGAGAATTTTTAAATTTTTTGAGTTCCGGTTCAAATTGTTATCGGAAATTTCAGATACCATCGCATAACCGACTCTCAAACCTTATTTTTCTCTGTTCCTCTGCGTCTCTGTGGTTCAATTTTTTTTCGTGAGCAATAGCCCGACAATTAAGGTTGGACGATGCGGCTATACGGAAATTATACCACGCCGAGCCTCACGCTTCCAACCGGGCGAGCATGTCCGTTTTGTCGATTTCTATCACAAAAGCGTGGTTGTCTTCGCGCACCACCGTGCGCACCGAATCGACATACGGCAGCAGGCTGGCGGCTTTGTCCGGCGGCGTGGCGAGTAGTACCTGCAATTGATTGTCCACCATAAATTTGAGCGAACTGGCGGTGCGAGCGGCGTCCATTTTGCCGAACGCCTCATCGAACAGCGCCAGCCGGATGGTGTCCGCCGGACGAGGTTGGTTGAGCCGATACGCCTGCGCGAACGATGCCGCCATCGCCACATAAAAGGGCGTGGTCGTTTCGCCGCCCGATTTTTTGGCATTGATTTGGCTCAACAGGGCGCTATCGCCGTTGGGATAATGAATGCGGATGTCATACTGCAAATAATTGCGATAATCCTGCAACTCGCGCAATTCCGATTGCGCCTCATCATACGCCGCCGTCAGCCGCTCAAAAAGCAAATCCCAGCCCTGCTGATACTTCTGCCGAAAATCCGACTCAAACAGCGACTCGCCCAGCACATATTGGCTATCCATAATCATATCATACACCTGCCTCAGCGACGGCTCAGGCTTGGTGATAAACTTGAATTGCTCGCCGCCGAACCGCAATTTCGATAGCGTGGCGTTCAAATATGCCAACTGCTGTTTGGCATCCTCAATCTGCTCGCGCAAGCGGTGGATGAAATTTTCCACCAGTTCCTGCTCCGCCTGTTGGCGCAACGTGGCAATGCGTTCCTCATATTCCGGCAGCGTCGATTCCACATATTTTTCTCGCTCGCGCAGATAGCGGGCGGCATCTTCATCATTATCGTAACCGAATTGATATTTCAGACTGTATTCTTTTTTCGCATCGCGCAATTTATCTCGACTGCGGGCTTCGCCGGACTGATACTTTCGCATCTGATTCTCGGCATTATCGCGGATGGTTTCCAGCGGTTGGCGTTTGCGCCGCCGCTCGTACTCCGTTTCCGCTGCCTCCTCCAAATCGGCAGCATCCTCCCACGCCAAAAACGCCTTCGCTTCCTGCAACAACTCGGCGGCACGCTTTTCCAGCGCGGGGATGGTCTCCGTTTCCAGCATGTGCAGTGCGTTTTTCAGCCCGCCGATTTCCTCCCCCAGCGCATCGAGGGCGGCTTGGTGACGCTGCACCGCCGATTCGTGCATGGCAACCGCCCCTTTCAGCGAATCAACCGTCTGCGTGTCAAGCGCAGCCAGCGCGCGCCGCGCCTCCGCAAGTTCGGCGGTCAGTTCCGGCAGATGTGTCAACTGCGGCAAATCTCGGCTCAACTCAAAATGACGGCGCATTTTATCGCGCGTCAGCGCCAACCGCGCTTTCAGCGCATCGGTTTTCGTTTGCCGGTCGGTCAATTCGCGGGCGATGGCATTCAGCCGTTCCTCCCGCTGCTCAATTTGACGGACGGCGGCGCGCTCGCCGATGAACCATCGCCGGTAAAAACGGGGATTCAAATGGCGCGTGGTGAAATTGCGGCGCACAAAACATTCGCGTGTGACGGCGGTGCGGTGGTGGCGCAACTCGTCCGTCGAATCGCATTTCACCATCCCGCCGAGCAGCAAATCTACCAGCGCGCGGGCGGCGGGATGGTCGGTTTGCACCTCTGCCGCCAGCCCCGCCCCCGTCCCGCGCGGGCGCGACGCCAGATAGCGGGCAATCCGTTCCGTGTCGGGCAAGCCCACACCGTGCAATTTTCGCTCGATACGGTAGCGGCGGTACAGTTTCATCGCCGCGTCATAATATTCGGGCGGCACAAGCAGGTCGAAACGGGCGCGCCCCAAAATGCCCTCCACCGCATCCTGCCAACTTTCATCGGGGATGTGCAGAGTCTCGAAAAGAGGTTGCACCTGCTCCGCCGACAGATTCAGTTCGGCGCGCAACAGTTGACGCAATTCCGCCGATTGCGGCGCTTCGGATTGATAACTGACGGCGCGGTCGCCGGTACGCAATTTGTTGATTTCCTGTTGAAGTCGCGCGGCTTCCGCCCGCAATTCGCGGCTTTCATTTTCGATAAGCGCCATTCGGGCAGCGTATTGGTCGCTGATAGATTGCAAATCGGGAAAAAGAAGGTCGGGGGCGATGTCATCGGCGGCGGTGGCGGCGATGAACGCTTCCAGTTCAGATGGCACGTCCAGCCCGTCGGCGCGCAGAAAATCGCGCAATTGGCGCGCGTCGCGGTGTTCCTGCGCCAACATGGTTTTCACTCGTTCCGCCATTTTCTGCAACGCCGATACCTCTGCGCCGAGTTGGGCAATCTCTTCCCGCAGCGATTTTTCGCGGGCGGCGGTGGTGTCGGTTGCCAGCGCAACCTGCGCGTCCAGCAACGCCTGCCGCGCAAATTGCAACTGCTCGTGTGCCTCATCGCGCCGCAGTTCCAGCCGAGTCAGCGCCACCTTTTTTTCGTCCAGCGTCTGCCGCGCCAATTTCAGCGCCGCCAACTGCACATCGCTATCGGCACGGCGGAAAATGTAGCCGTTGGTCAGCCGCAACCGCCGCCGAGTGGCGCGCTCGCGGTCAATCTCTTCGATTTTATCCAGCGCGGCAATCCGCTCGCGCACATCTGCCGCCAGCGACTCGAAGTGGCGCATCGTTTCCAACTGCTGACGCAAATTATCCACATCCACCAAATTTTCATCCAGCAAATAACTGTGAACAAACTCGCGAATGTTGGTCAACGGACTGAATGCCAATCCTTTGACAATTTTGGATGGGAACGATTCCTGCAATTGCCCCAGCCGATTCAGCAGGTGAAAGCGATAATCTTCCAGCCGCGAAAAAAGTTGCGCCGCCCCGCTCGGCAGGGCAAAATGCTCCATGTGGCGGCGAAATTCGCGGCTATTGAAGAGCGTTCCTTCCGCCTTGAAAAACCAAGCGTCATTCAAAGCCGCGTTGTTGACGATAAAATAGGTAATGTCGGGGGCGCGATTGTCTTCATAGGCGTCAATCACCGCGCCGTGAACGAAAAAAGTATCGTCGGGATTGCGAAATTCCAGCGCGACCACGCCAGTGGTGTCGCCGCGCAAAAAGCGTCGGGCTTCGTTGCCCAACTCGCCGCGCACATATCCGGCAAGCGTGCGCCGACTGCCGTGCATCGCCGCGCGGTTGAACCGTACATCGCGCTGCCCGCCGACCAGCGCAAATTGCACCGCGTCCAAAATGGTTGATTTTCCCACGCCATTCACGCCGATAAAATAGGTGCTTCCCCGACAGGGAATGGTGACGTTTTCAAACAAATGCCAGTTGATGAGCCGAATGTTGGTCAGTTCTTTCATGCCGCCGCCTCGCTTTCGTCCGTTGCCGTGTCGGCGGCACGATATTTCCGCCGCCAGGCTTCCATTTCTTCGGCGGTCTGCACGGGCAGAATCATTTTCACCGAGCCGCGCAGCCGCAGGCGGGCTTCGCTGTCGCGCACGTTCAGCGAGCGTCCGTTGAGCGGTTCAATCAGCCCCAGCCGCCGCAGCGAGCGCAGGATGGCTTCGTACTGCCCAATGCCCATATCGCGCTCTTTGCCGGTGATGGTGCGGTACTCTTCGCGCAAATCGCCGATGGTGACGACCGGGTCATCCGCCAAACTGAGGTGTTCGGTCTGTTCGGCGTACAGCTTACGCAGCACCACAATCATCAGCGATTCATCGAGTTTGAAACGGCGGCGACTGTAACTGAATTTCGATACCGTTTGAAACACGCGATGGTAGTCATCGTGCAGCAGCGTGTATCCGGCAACGGCACACAACGCCTCGAAAATGTGGCGGTGGCGGTGGACAAAATAATAATCGTCTTTTTCGTCGGGCTTGTCCTGATAGAGGAAAGTTCTGCCCAGCAGGCGGTTCATAATGCGGGGGATTTCCTGCCGCGCTTTTTCGGGCAGGTCGGTGGCTTGTAGAATTGTGTCGGTGGTAAATGGCATTGGCGTCTCGTTATCGGTGCAGCGGTCAAGCCGCGCGCCGCGATGAATTTTGGGGCGATTGAGCCGGTTCGTCGGCGATGAACACTGCCACCGGCACGTTGAAACGGCGGCTCAACGCTTTTACCTGTCTTAAATTTAAGGTTCGTTTGCCGTGCAAGATTTCAGACACCACACCCTGACTGCCCAATTCCGGCAAATCGGTTTGCCTGAGGTTGTATTCTTGCATGAAATGCCGCAACACCGCCACCGGTTCGGCAGCGGGAAGCGGGATATGTTCGTCTTCGTAATTTTCGACCAGCACGCCGACCACATCCATCATTTTTGCCAACGGGTGCGACTCGTCGCCGCGCACCACATCCACCAACTCATCGAGCAGGTTTACCAATTGCTCGTATTCCTGCTCGGTGGTGGGCACAAAAATGAAGTTGGCGCTCTGCGTCAACACGTCTGTCACATGCGATTGCAACATTTTATTTCTCTTTCGGCGTGGTTCATTGACACCAAAATTACTTTTAACCTGAGTTCGGAATAAGCGAAACAATGTTCAATGGTAACTATTCAGCGTGCTGTGTTCGCCTCGAATTAAAGTTCGAGGATCAGAACTCAAGCCGACTTAAGTCGGCTTTGGCTTTGAGCGCGGAAATAAATTTCCGCGCGTTGACCGGGAAAATGTCATTGCGAGATGAAAGCGAATCAATCTCCACATTGTTATTTTCATAGAGACGCCCAAATTGGGCGTCTCTACGGGTGCAGATAAATAGGTTGTTCAAAATCAATCATACGCTGAACAGTTACGTTCAATGAAAGTAAAAATAGTCCACAGATGGACACTGATTTACACTGATTTTTATTTTTTTGTGAAAATCTGTGCCCATCTGTGTGAATCTGTGGACTGAAAATTTTATCCCGAATTGAGGTCTTTACAAATTTTACGCTTTTGCCAACAATTTTCGTGATGCGTGATGTGTGATGTGTGAAACTTGCAACTCTGCTACCTTGCTACTCTGCAACTTTGAACTGATGGCTGACCGCTGACTGCTGACTGCTGACTGCTACCTTGCTTCCTGCTCCACATTGGCAACAGACGGCTATTTGTCAAGATGATTGTCAGCCAAATGAATCACACCCTTTCCATGTGCCGGATATACACTTTTTTTCGATTGAAATGAATCGCGGCAATCAGCCGGTATTTGTTGCCGCCGATATTGAACACTATCCAGCCATCCACATAATCCGCGCTGTGAAAATGTTGTTTCAACTCGCTGAATGTGCCGTAATCTGTTTTTTTGACAATTCGATACCATGTGGTGAGCAAGGATTCGCTGTCGGGATGTTCGGCGATAAAATCGCGGATACGGGCGCGGGTGATGATGTGCATACGATATTGTATCTCGAATCGAGATGGACGGCAAGATTGCTCGGTGTTTTTGGGTGATTGCGATTCACGCCGGTTCGGGGTATAATACCCTAAAAGACCATAAGGGGCAATATCATGATAAAGGCAAGTATCAGCGAATTAAAAGCAGGGTTATCGGAATATATCAACCGCGCGGCGTATGGAAAAGAGCGAATTATCATTATGAGTCGCGGGAAGCCAAAGGCAGTGATGATTGACATTGAAACTTTGGAACGGTTGGAAACGCTAGAAGCCGAGCAAAGTTTTCTGCGGGGATGGCAGGAAGCGCAATCCGGCGACACGTTGCCGTTAGATGAATTGTGGACGGACGTTGATGCCGCCTGAAATCACCGTCAGATTCACTCCTGAGTTTAAACGCAATCTGCAAAAGTTGGTAAAACGATACCGCCATATTCGCGCCGATGTGCAACCGGTACTCGACCAACTTCAAACCGGTGTGGTTATCGGGACGCAAGTACCGGGAATAGATTATGCCATCTTCAAAGTTCGGGTGCGTAATCGGGATGCACGCAAAGGCAAGCGCGGCGGCTATCGGTTGCTCTATTACCTGAAAACAAAAACCTCCATTATTTTGATAATCATTTACGCCAAATCAGACCGCAGCGATATTTCTGCTGCCCAGATACGCCGCATTGTGAATATGTTTGACGAGTAGGTGCTTCGCCCCTACTACCGCCGCCGTATTTCGGTTTGCCGGACATGGCAAACACAACAACGGATTGGGAAATAAACGAATGGCAACACGCTATCGGGTCAAAGAACCTTCCCGTTCCGGTTCAAAGTCTCATGTTTCAAGTCCAAAGTCAAGTCACAGGGTTGCAGAGTGGCAAGGTTGCAAAGTTGCAAGTTTCACGTTTCACTCATCACGCCTCACGCATCACGCCTCACACAGTCACTATTTTGCTCATTTTTCATTGCTCATTGAATCGAAACGTCGCGTCAGACGGAATGGCGCTACTTGCACCAGCCCCAAATCAACCGGCTCGCCCGGTTCGGGGTTGAGGGTGTAGCGCGTTTCGGGGTGGTTGGCGTAGGCGATGGTGTAAATCAGCCACGGCAAATCTTGGGGACGGGCAAAGGTATCGGCGGGGATGTCGCGGATGTGAACGGATGGCTTGCCGTTGAGAAAACCGTCCACAAAATGCTGAATTTTGGCGGGGGTGATGGCGTGACTCATTTCGCGCAGGGTTCTTTCCTGCAAGGCACGCATACGGGCGGCGTCCAGCACCGGCACGGCGACGGGTTGCGGTGCGAAGGGCGCTCGGCGGCGCGGCGGGGTGTAAAAACTGTTCGCATCGGGCAGCGAGACGGGCATCACCTGAAAAGCAGGCATTTCATCCGGCAGCCAGCGTTCTTTTTCCTGCTGCATGGCAGAGAGATGTTTGGCAATTGCCGCCAGTTTATCCTGAAAACTACCATCGGCGCTGACCAGTTGGTATTTGATTTGTTTGAGGGAGGTTCGCAGATATTGGGCGTGCCGCCGGTCAATCTCCGCCAGCAACGGGTCGAGCGTTTCCAGTTTGTCAATGATGAAGCGCAAAAAATGGTTGATTTCATCGGCGGCACGCCCAATATCTGCGAACCTCCCTCAAAC
>JALVZI010000336.1:0-4481 GCA_027022125.1 Anaerolineae bacterium
GCCACACCCACCGCCACCGAAACACCCGTCCCCCCCACCGAAACGCCCACACCGGTTGTGCCCACCGCCACGCCCGTCCCGCCGACACCCACACCGGTGCTGGTGCATCAGCCGAGTTATCCCGGCGAAAAATGGATAGAGGTCAATTTGAGCGCCCAAACGCTTACCGCATGGGAAGGCACTGTGCCGGTGATGCATTTTATCGTCAGCACGGGGTTACCCGGCACGCCCACAGTGGTCGGCGAATTTCACATTTATGAAAAACTGGTTGCCACCCGAATGACCGGTCCCGGGTATGATTTACCCAACGTGCCGCACACCATGTATTTCTATCGTGGATATGCGCTGCACGGCGCATATTGGCACAACAATTTCGGGCATCCGATGAGCCACGGCTGTGTGAATCTCTCCCTGCCCGATGCCGAGCAACTTTTCTACTGGGCAAACCCCGTTCTGCCCGATGGCGCATGGTACGTGTATGCCACCGCCGATAACCCCGGCACATTGGTGGTAACGCATTATTAAACTGCGCTGTATCCGCATTTGTTGATTTCCTTCCCCCATGTACAATACCCTCTGTGCCCCACACCGCTGGGAAAATCTATGTTGAGGAAGTATTGTGAAAAGAATAATCCCCCTTTTATTGATGCTGGTACTGGCGTTAGCCGCATGTACCGGTACAAAAACCGAATCGAGCACCGAACCGACCGCCGTTGAAACAGTGGCGCAGGCTCAACCCACCGCAACGCCTGTCCCTGCGACAGACACACCGGCAGCGGCGCAATCATCCACTGCCGAACCGGTGGCTGCGGCGGAAACACCCACTGCCGTTGCCCCGGGCTGCTATCCCGAACCAATTTCTAACCTGATTGACCTGACTGCCAACGACAAAATCGCGCCGGTTTCTGCCGACGATTGGCAAAAGGGCGGTGGCGCCTCGGCACGGGTGGTGGTGATTGAGTACGGCGATTTTCAATGACCGGGCTGTGCCTCTGCTGCTCCCGTGCTGGAGCAACTCCAAGAAGCATACGGCGACGATATGCAATTCGTTTATCGCCATTTCCCGCTGACCGGCATTCACGACAAAGCCACACTATCATCACTTGCCGCAGAAGCCGCCGGCAAACAGGGTGCATTTTGGGAATTCCACGACCTGCTTTTTGAACGACAGCAGAGTTGGTCGGGTTTTTCGCCGGAACAGGCAAAAGAAATGTTCGCCAATTTTGCCGCCGAATTAGGGCTTGACCGCGACCAATTTTTATCGGATATGGATGACCCGGCATTGCAGCAAAAGGTTGACGATGCCGAAACGGCTGCCGCTGATGCCGGATTGCGCGGCACGCCGACCGTGTTCATCAACGGCTATGAATTCCCGTCGCAGGATTTGCCGCTGAACAAAGACGGCGTGGACTTCTTTTTGCGGATAGTCCGTCTGCTGAAAATGCAATATGACTCACCGGAACAGGTCATCGAATCGGGCAAACAGTATCAAGCCACCATCGAAACCGAAAAAGGGGATATTGTGATAGATTTATTCCCCGATACCGCGCCCATCAACACGAACAGTTTTGCCTTTTTGGCGGAACAGGGTTGGTATGATGATACCACTTTCCACCGCGTGCTCCCCGATTTTATGGCGCAGGGCGGCGACCCGCTGGGATTGGGTATCGGTTGGCCCGGCTACCGCTGCACCGACGAAGTGGTTGACAGCCGAAAATTCGACAAAGCCGGGGTTGTGGCGATGGCGAACAGCGGACCCAACTCGAACAGCGCGCAGTTTTTCATCACCTACGGACCAGCCGAGCATTTAAACAACGATTTCACCATCATCGGGCAGGTGGTTTCGGGGCAAGATGTGGTTGATGCGCTCACCCCCCGCGACCCGGAAGCCCAACCGAATTTTGATGGTGACAAAATTTTGAAAGTAACCATTTCGGAAAAATAGCGGTAACTGTACAGAGTATCGTGGTGTTTCCGATTTCATCCTGAGTAGCCCGCAGGGCGTATCGAAGGGTGAAATCGGCTGGAAAAAACGCCCTTCGATACGCAGATCGCCCTGCGATCCGCTACTCAGGATGCGTTTTTCCCGTTCCTGTGAATAGACACAAAATAACATTCATTACGCGGAATGATGTATTTGCACATAGACCAATTTACAGAATGGCGGATGGCAGTTCTCTGTAAATTGGTCTATAATGCTGTATGGTCACTTTTTGCTGACCACTGACCACTGATTGCTAACCGCTGACGGCTAACTGCTGAACGCTGACGGCTAACTGCTGAACGCTGACAACTGACAACTGACAACTAAAAACTAACTTACAGGAGACGCAAAATGAAAAACATTTTGGTGACGGGGGGCGCGGGGTTTATCGGCTCGAATTTTGTGCATTATATGCTCGGTCGGTATGATGATGTCAATATCATCGTTTTTGATAAACTGACCTACGCCGGAAATATGGAAAATCTGGCGCCGGTGGCGGATAATCCGCATTACACGTTTGTTCACGGCGATATTTGCGATGCGGCGGCGGTGGATGCCGCTATGCAGGCACACGATATTGATACCATCGTCAATTTTGCCGCCGAAACGCACGTTGACCGCTCGCTGATGGAGCCGGGCAGTTTCATTCAAACCGATGTGTACGGTACGTTTGTGCTGTTGGAAGCGGCGAAAAAATTCGGCGTGGAGCGGTATCATCAAATCAGCACCGATGAGGTTTACGGCGAAGTGATGGAAGGGCGTTCCACCGAAACCGACCGTCTGGAGCCGCGCAGTCCGTATTCCGCCAGCAAAGCCGGCGGCGATTTGCTCTGCCTATCGTATTTCACCAGTTTCGGTTTACCGGTGACAATTACGCGGGGCAGCAACAACATCGGACCCTACCAGTACCCCGAAAAAGTGGTGCCGCTGTTCATCACCAATGCCATCGACGATAAACCGCTGCCGCTGTATGGCGACGGGTTGCAAATGCGCGATTATCAATATGTGCAAGACCACTGCGCCGGTATTGATGTGGTATTGCGCAAAGGCACGCCCGGCGAAATTTACAATCTCGGCACGGGGGTGGAAACCACCAACATCACCATGACCAAAACCATTTTGAAGATGCTCGGCAAGCCGGAAAGCCTCATCCAACCCGTTACCGACCGTCCCGGACACGACCGCCGTTACGCGCTGGATGTCAGCAAGATTGAATCGCTGGGGTGGCGCACCGAGTTCGATTTTGACCGCGCCATCGAAGCAACGGTGAAATGGTATGTGGAAAATGAAGACTGGTGGCGGAAGATAAAATCGGGGGCGGCATACGAAGCCTATTACGCCCGCAATTACACCGGACGCGAGGTGTAACGGCGGGGTAAAATTGCCAAATTCCCGATTGAAGCGTACAATCGGAGGCACGTTGGAGGAGATATTATGGCAAAACGTTCTCGAAAAGCACGCAGCAAAAAAACGCAACAAACCGCAGTGAAACCGCAGCAATCAAAAGCGGCTGTCGCCCCGGCGAAATCATCGGCGGCGCAGGTGGCGGTAGATTTTGTGAAAGATTATGCGTATGTGTATGATGATATGCGCACGATGTTCTTTTTGACGATATTTATGATATTGGTGATGTTTGGGCTTTCGTTTGTATTTTAGAAAAACCCGAAATTCATTCCAACAAAAAAACCGCGCTTTTGGCGCGGTCTTTTTTTGTTCAACCGAAAACGACCCCGTTTCCTCCTCATCAGCCAGCCCGCCAGAACGGCGTTTACGCTGGCTGAAATCTTTTAGGGCTTGGTAGTAGGCTTGTTTGTTGAAATCGGGCCACAAAATCGGGGTGATGTAATATTCCGAATATGCCGCCTGCCATGTTAAAAAGTTGCTGGTGCGAAATTCACCGCTGGTGCGGATAATCAGGTCGGGGTCGGGTTGACCGGCGGTGTACAGAAACCGGTTGACGGTCTCTTCCGTGATTTCTTCCGGCGGAATTTTTGCTGCCACAATCTGCCGAATGGCATCCAAAATTTCGGCGCGACCGCCATAATTGAAAGCGACATTCAGAATGAGCCGGTCGTTGTGCGCCGTTTTTTCCACCGCTTGCCGGATTTCTTTCTGGGTGCGGGGGGCGATACCGTCCATTTTGCCCAGATGCCGCACGCGCACGCCGTTTTTCAGTAGTTCATCCAATTCGCGGTTAAAATAATAGTGCAGCAGGCTCATCAGCCCTTTAACTTCGGTTTTGGGGCGTTTCCAGTTTTCGGTGGAGAAGGCGTAAATGGTGAGAATTTTCACGCCGAATTCTACCGTACTTTCGATGATGCCGCGCAAATTTTCTGCCCCGGCGCGATGACCCATCGTGCGCGGTAGGTTGCGCCGTTTTGCCCAGCGCCCGTTGCCGTCCATAATAATGCCGACGTGATACGGCACTTTGGGCAGCGGCGGAAATTCGACCAACTGACATACATCGACGCGCTGAATCGCGGGGTGCGGGTTATGG
>JALVZI010000336.1:4491-7291 GCA_027022125.1 Anaerolineae bacterium
TCTAAAATGTGTTCATTCGCCATTAAATTGTCTCGCAGCGGTCAAAGCGACATAATTTCTTCTTCTTTTGCCTGACCGATTTCACCGACTTTTTTCACGTATTCATCGGTGAGTTTTTGCAGGTCATCTTTCGCCCCGTAAAATTCATCTTCCGAAATCATTTTTTCTTTTTCCAGCTCCCGCAGGTCTTCCAGCGCATCTCGGCGATGGTTGCGGATAGCGACACGGGCTTCTTCCACGCGGGCGTGTACCTGTTTGGCGAGTTCTTTGCGCCGTTCTTCGGTGAGTGGCGGAATTTGCAGCCGAATGAGTTTGCCGTCGTTGTTGGGGGTAATCCCCAAATCCGATTGCAGCAGTGCGCGCTCAATATCTTTGATGGCGCCGGGGTCGAAGGGGCGAATGGTGATGAGTTGCGCTTCCGGCACAGAGATGAGCGCCAGTTGTTGCAGGGGAGTCGGCGTGCCGTAATAATCCACCCGAATTTTCTCGACGAGTGCGGTGGAGGCGCGCCCGGTGCGAATGCTGGCAAGTTCATTGTTCAGCGCCTCGGCAGATTTTTCCATACCTGCTTTGGCTTCGTTTAATACTTCCTTTATCATTGGGAACCTCCTTCGGTTGGTGTGATGTGCTTGAATGGCGATTTACAGGTATTTTAGCACAAAGTTCAATTATGAGCAGATAAGGGTTCCCACTTTTTTGCCGAGCACGGCTTGCCGCACGCTGTCATCCTGCCACAGGTTCAAAACGATGATGGGCATTTGGTTTTCCATACACAGCGTCAGGGCGGTACTGTCCATAACCCGCACCCCGCGATTCAGCGCGTCGATGTATGTCAGTTGGTCGAATTTCCGAGCGTCGGGGTTGGTTTGTGGGTCGCTGTCGTACACGCCATCTACTTTTGTGGCTTTGATGAGCACTTCGGCATCAATTTCCATCGCGCGCAGGGCGGCGGCGGTATCGGTGGTGAAATACGGATTGCCCGTACCGGCGCCCAAAATAACCACTCGCCCTTTTTCCATATGCCGAATGGCGCGCAGGCGAATGTACGGTTCTGCCAGCGCGCGCATTTCGATGGCGGTTTGCACGCGGGTGGCAATGCCGTGCCGGGTGAGCGCATCTGCTAGCGCCAGCGAGTTCATCACCGTGGCGAGCATACCCATGTGGTCGGCGGTGGCGCGTTCCATGCCGTGTGGCGCACCGTCTTTCATACCGCGCCACAAATTGCCCGCGCCGATGACAATGGCAATTTGCACATCGAGGTCTTTTATCAGTTTGATTTTCTCTGCCAGAATGTTGGCGGCGTGGGGGTCGATGCCTCTGCCTTCCGGCGTTGCCAGCGCTTCGCCGCCCAGTTTTAACAATATGCGGCGGTATTTCGGTACGTTCATAAAACCTCCTGACGCAGATTCAAAAAAAGCCGGAGAAGTGATTATCTCCGGCTTTTTCGCATTTTTACGCGCCTAACTCAAATCGGGCAAACCGATTTATTTTTACGGTTGTGCCCAACTCTTTTCCGGCATTTGCCAAAACCTGTTTGATGGAAAGACTGTCATCTTTTACAAATGGCTGGTCGAGCAGGCAAATTTCTTTGTAGAATTTGTTCAGCCGACCTTCGACAATTTTTTGCTTGATGTTGTCGGGTTTCTTTTCGTCCTGCAATTGTGCCATCAAAATGCTGCGTTCTTTTTCGATGACTTCTGCGGGAACATCGTCGCGGGAAAGGTATTGCGGACGCGCAGCGGCAATTTGCAGCGTGATGTCGTGAGCCAGTTGGTGCAGGGCATCGCCTTCGGCGGCGGCATCTTCCACACCGATTTCTGCCAGCACGCCGATTTTCCCGCCCAGATGGACGTAACCTTCGATGACACCGGCGCCGTTTTGCACGTAACGGGCAACATTGCGCAAAACGATGTTTTCGCCCAGTTTGCTGATGGCTTCCTGAATGCTATCGGCGACGGTTTTTTCGGGGTTGTCGGCGGCGGGGGCTGCCAGCAACGCTTCCACCGAATCCAGATTCGGGTCGGCGAGCACTTGTTTGGCGAGACCTTCGGCAAAATTGCGGAAATCATCGGTGCGCGCCACAAAGTCGGTTTCGCAGTTTACGGCGACGAGCGCGGCGTTTTTGCCGTCCACCAGCGCGACAACCAACCCTTCGTTGGCTTCTCGGCTGGCTTTTTTGGCGGCTTTCGCCAAACCTTTTTCCCGCAGAAATTCTACGGCTTTATCAAAATCGCCATCATTGGCTTCCAACGCCTTTTTGGAATCGAGGATTCCCGCGCCCGTTGCTTCGCGTAATTCTTTAATCATAGCTGCGGTGATAGCCATGAAATTGTGCCTCCTAAAATTCAGTGTAATTTATGCTTCTTCGGTTGATTCAGGTTCTTCTGTGACGGTTTCCGCCGCTTCTTCTGCTACCGGTTCTTCAGGGGAAAAGGCTTCTTCCGCTTCCTCTGATTCGGATTCCCCACCGGCTTGCAGTTTTGCCAGCGTGCTCGGTCCCAAATAGCGCGATTGGTCTTCATCGTCAGCCATATCCACTTCTTCCACTTCCGCTTCTTCTGCGGCTTGGATGGCTTTACCTTCCAGCACGGCATCTGCCATTTTTGAAACGATGAGCCGGATAGCGCGGATGGCATCGTCGTTGGAAGGGATGATGTGGTCAATGGGGTCGGGGTCGCAGTTGGTGTCAACCATTGCCAAAATGGGAATGCCCAGTGTGTTGGCTTCTGCCACAGCGATGCTTTCGCGGCGGATGTCGGTGATGAAGAGCAGATTCGGCAGGCGGGTCATAGTTTTCAAG
>JALVZI010000336.1:7301-9026 GCA_027022125.1 Anaerolineae bacterium
TTTTCAAGCCGCCCAATCGCCGGTTCAGCCGGGTGATTTCTTTCTCTTTCGAGAGGGCTTCTTTTTTCACCAGGCGGGTAAATTCTCCGCGAGCCTGCTGTTTTTCCAGTTGCAGCAGATAGTCAATCCGCTGACGGATGGTGCGCCAGTTGGTCAGCGTGCCGCCGAGCCAGCGCTGGGTGACATACGGCATGCCGCAGCGTTCCGATTCCTGCTGAACGCTGTCTTGTGCTTGCCGTTTTGTGCCGACAAACAGCACGGTGCCGCCGTTGGCGACGGTGTCAACGACCAGTTGGTATGCCTGGTCAATTGCGCGGATGGTTTGTTGCAGGTCGATGATGTGGATGCCGTTGCGCTGGGTGAAAATGTAGCGCCGCATTTTCGGGTTCCAGCGCGGCGTGCGGTGTCCAAAGTGGACGCCTGCTTCAAGCAGGGCTTTCATGGGGATAACGTGTTGAGCCATATTTCCTCCGTTTGGTCTTCCGCCTTGTTGAACACCCTTTCGGGCACAGAGTTCTTGTCAAGGCGTGTAAAATGGTTTTCCAACGGGCAAGTGTAGCATAGGGCGGGGCGATGCGCAAAAATCGTGCCGAAAAATGTCGGGGAGTGGTTGTTGCAAAATCAAAATAATTTGACGCAAGGCGTAGGGGCACGCTGCGGCGTGCCCCGCAAAACCGGGAATGCCCAAATTTGTAGGGGCGGCTCGCGAGCCGCCCCTATGGAAAAAATCGCAGAAAAACACCAGTATTAAAATTTACTTTGCAACAACCGTCGGGGGTCGGGGAGTTGGCGCGGCAAATTTCATCATAAAATGGGCTTGTGCTATACTATTATTCAATATTAAATTTGAACCCAGATACGAGGAGAAAAATGGCTGTTTCCACTGAATTACTCGAAATTTTGCGATGTCCATACTGCGTGAGCGGCGAAACTCGAAAACCGGGCGATGACCCCGGTCGGCTGGAATTGGTGCACGATGGCAAATGGCTGGTTTGCACCGAACCCGATTGCGGGCGAAAATATCCCATCAAAGAGGATATTCCGGTAATGCTGATTGAAGAAGGCGACAAATGGCGCGATACACCCGTTGACCAGTTGCCCGACCCCGGCAAACTGGTGGAATAGCGCCGGTGCACCGCAAAACGGAGAACGTCATGCGAAAAATTTGGTTGATTGTGGCGCTGTTGGTGGTGGCGACTGTGCCGGTATGGGCGCAGGCGTCCATCACGGTGGATGCGCAAAATGTGACCAGCGAATTTCGCGATAATATCACTGCCACCATTTCGGCGCACGGGCAAACCGAAATAACCGAGGTGGAGTTTTTCTATCGCGTGCGGGGACAACCGGCAACCACCCGCAATGACGCCGATTTTTCGCCCGGCACGAAAATTGATGCCAAATACACCATCAACCAAACCGAAATTTATTTTCCGCCCGGTACGGTGCTGGAATACTGGTGGAAGTTGACTGACGCCAATGGCGAATCGCTGAAAACCGACAAACAAACCTATGAATATATGGACAATCGCCACGATTTTAAGGTGTTGGGCAACGACCGGGTGAGCGTGTACTGGTATCGCGGCGATGATAAATTCGGGCAGGCATTGTTTGACCAGGCGAATGTCGCCCTCGACCGGCTGGAAAATACCATCGGCGTGAAGGTGGAAAATCAGGTAAAAATTTTCATTTACGGTTCGCATCAGGATTTGCTCGATGCAATTGCGG
>JALVZI010000337.1 GCA_027022125.1 Anaerolineae bacterium
AAGCAATATATCGAGTCACAAGGGGAGCAGCCTCCGAATGACAAAGACAATTTTCAGGTTACGGAACTTTAGGCGACTTCCAGTCGCAGGTTAAAGCCACCGGCTTCTAGCCGGTGGTAGTTTACTTCTGCTGTTTCAAACTTGGGCATCTGCCCTTTTTCATAGCGAACGGTAGATATGCCAACTTGATTCATTGATTTCTGCGATACCATCGCCAACATTCTGTAATAGCCTGTTGAACAAGAAACATTCACTAACACATCTGGATGGGCAAAAACAATGATGGGTTTGATACCCCGATGAATAACTTTATTCCATGCTTTATCGGAAATTTCAAGGTCTTCCCAATTCAGGTTTTCGCCTTTAATTTCGTCGATTTGTTCAGCAACCTTTATTAGCTCCCATTCGTGGAGTTTTTGGTGGAAGAACTCACTTTTTGCCAGTTGGTCAATAGACCAACTTCGCTTTTTGTTGGTGGTCATAACTTTCTCCAAACAGTGATGCTTTTACGGAGAGCCTCGCGGCCAAACTTGCCCATTTGTTGGCTACTGTTGCCTTTGCGTTGCGGTAAAACATAAATTTTATAAGGTGTAAACCCAACCTGTTCAGCTAAGTTTGTACTCAATGTGTCAACGGGAATTACTTCACCAGCATATCTGACATTATCATTGACGAACACAATCCCGGCTCCCTGACGGCAAATACGATATAACTCGGCAAATACAAAGGTTAATTCGGTAAAGTATTGGTCAATCATTGTCAAAATGCCTCGATTATTCACTTCGCCCCGCTTGTCTCGGATGGTTAAAGCGTTGTTTATCTCAGCTAATGCTCGGTTCTTTTGGGCAACAGCTAAAATTTGCTGGAAGCGTTGATGTTGGCCTATTGACCGGTAAAATGTCTCTAACTCACTTGCTTTTGATTTGTTTTCTACCGTGCAAGAAAGTTGGCTCTGGCGCAAATTAAAAATTTCCTCTTTCACTCCCAAATATGCCAATTCCAAAGCATAGGTGCGCGTGTAATCATACCTATTCGCGTATGGCGGAGACGTAATAACCGCAGAAAATGAATTTTCTGGCAAAGTAGGCAGGGTATAAAGTGTGTTTCCTGCAATGAGTTTTTGATGACTTGGCGAGAGACGATCTCGCTGCAATTTGGTAACATCAATGATAATTCTATTTAATTTTTCTAATAAAACTTCTTTTAGATGAGGCAAATCTCCTTTGTGTATCCCCTTAATTGCTTTTTTACCTTGCGCGAGACGTTTTGCATTATTACTGCGAATTTTCTCTGCTCGGCTGTCCCATCGCAAATATTGACCATCTTTGCGAGTATAGCTTACATCTTCCAAAAGACTCATTAAAATTAAGCGGCACAGGGTTTTAGCATTTTGGCTAATGTCCAGCGTTTCAAACCATTGGGTATAAGCCATCAAATCCTTTTCAACTTCTGGGGGAAATGCAGTTTCAGTGATGGTCAAATGCGGAAATTTGCGGTCTGCCTCCGGGGGGATAGTCTGTTCTATCAGGCTACGTATATATCGCAATTCATTCACATCATAATCAAACGCCTTTGATTTTGCTTCCCACGCCAAATGACAGTGAGGCAAAAGCTCAATGCCAACCGCATCAACACCTAACATTTTGGCAACCAACAATGTTGTGGCTGAACCGGAAAAAGGGTCAAGGATATTATCACCTGATTCAATGCCCAGTTCTTTCAGCAAAAGTTCGACCAAATTGGCTGAAAAACCTTCCCGGTATTTCATCCAACTATGCAACACTTCGGTTTTGTTAGCCTGAAAGCTGACAAGCTGCCGGTTAAACTTATCGGTTTCCTCAAATAAAAGGGTATATCTTTCTTCCAATGCAATTCTGGCATCTTCAGCACAAACCCTATTATGTGAAAATTGATTACGTATCGGAACTTTTTTGGATTTTACATCATAGAATAATGATAATTGTTGCATAGTTAGTATCCACCCAAATCGGTAGCACCACATTTAACCGTGGTTATCATTTTTAGCCACGAATTTTCACGAATTTCACTAATTTTTGATTGATAATTCGTGCAATCTGTGGGAATTCGTGGCAGATTTTCAGCATTTCTCAAGTAACCACAATCACGGGTTAATGCTGCGCTACTCCCAAATCAAGTATATCTAATTTTTGACATTTCTCCTATGGGGGAAAAGTAAGCACAAACGATTGGATCGGACTAACAAATTCATCTGTCAGAGCCCCCACAAACTTTCCGACACTCCAATGCTACCATATTTCCCAAAAACTGTAAACGCCCGCCCGAATTTACCGCAGGGCGTTCGTCCGTGTCACTCCCCCGCCAAGGCGACCGCGCCCCACAGCGGGGCATCGTCGCCGAGGGCGGCGGGCACGATGTCCACGGGGATTTCCGGCAGGGAGGTTTGCCACGCGGCGTAACGCACCACGTTCCACCACTGGTTGCCCGCTTTGGTGACCCCGCCGCCGAGAATGACCCGCCGCGGATTCATCAGATTGATGGCATTACCGATGCCCTGTCCCAAAAACCGCGCCGACTCGGTGAGGATTTGCCGTGCCAGCAAATTCCCCCGCGCGGCGGCATCGCTGATGTGCGCGGCGGTCACTTCGTGTGCGGAAACACCGAGCAGCGCCAGCATTTCCATCCCGTCGGCGACATTGGCATCAATCATTCGCCGCGCGCGGTGTGCAATCGCTGTGCCGCTCGCTTCCGCTTCGACACAACCGCGCTTGCCGCACACG
>JALVZI010000338.1 GCA_027022125.1 Anaerolineae bacterium
CTTTTACCCCGTCGCCACCGGGGACACGGAAGAAGTTTTGGCGGTGGAAAAAGTGCTGGTCGCCATCGGATTTGCGCCCAATAGCGAGAATCTCGGTCTGGAAGATGCGGGAGTGGCGCTGACCAAACACGGGCATATCGAAGTGGATGACCAAATGCGCACCAGCGTGCCGAATATTTTCGCCATCGGCGATGTGACCGGCAAACTGGGGCTGGCGCACGTGGCGTCGGCGCAGGGCATCATCGCTGCGGAATCGATTGCAGGTAAAGAGACGCACTCGCTGAATTACACCAATATCCCGCGCTGCGTCTATTCATACCCGGAAGTGGCATCGGTGGGGTTGACCGAAGCACAGGCGAAAGAACAGGGTTTCGATGTGATAACCGCGCAGTTCCCCTTCCTGCCCAATGGCAAGGCGCTGGCAATGAACGAGAATATCGGGTTCGTTAAAATTGTGGCGAATCGGGAATATAAAGAAATTCTCGGTGTGCATATCATCGGCGCGCATGTAACCGAGCTGATTGCCGGACCGGCGGGGATGCTCACGGTGGAAGCCACGGCAGAAGATTTGTCGCAGACGGTGCATCCGCACCCCACCATGAGCGAGGTCATCATGGAAGCGGCACACGTGCTGGTGGGTATGCCGATTCATCTTTGATGATACGTGATGAGTGATGCGTGAAACGTGATGCGTGAAACGTGATGCGTGATACGTGATACGTGATACGTGATACGGAAAAATGTAAATCACGTTTCACGCATCACGGTTTCATCCAAAAGATACCCCAGCGCGAACACGCTCCCCAAAAAACCGAGATAATTCGGCTGCATAAACCGCGAAAAATAAAAGAACACGAACAGAAAAATCGCGTATCCCCACAGCATCACGCCGAGCGAGTTTTCTTTCAGTTGCCGCCGGAACAACCACACCAGCAATGGCACGCCGACAATTATCTGCGGCACGATGAACGGAAAATACTCAAACCGGTCTGCCACCCAACCGAACGCCAGCACCAAATTGCTCGCGCCCCAACCCCAAATTTGATACCCCGTTTCGCCCTGTCCCGCCGACCAGCGCCACACGTCATCATACATGGCAAACGGGTTCCACAGAAAATACGGCAGCAGCAGCGCCAGCGCCGCCACCGGCAGCGACCATGTTCGCCGCAGTGCGGTTTTCGCCAGCGCGCCCCAGCGCGAAACGGGCGGCACGAGCCGCGCACCCCACACGTCTTTCAGCAGGTACAGCAGCCAAAAGGGAACCAGAAACCACGCCGTCGGTTTGGCGGCGCACGCCAGCCCCAGCGCCGCCGATGCCCACAGCGGCTGCGGTCGGCGTTTTGCCAGCAGCCACACCGCCAGCACCAGCCAAAAGAGCACAAACGGGTCGCTCACGCCGAAAATCACATCTTCCGCCATAATCGGGTTCAGCCCGATGAGCATCACCGCCAGCAATTTTTCCCGCTTGTCGCGCACCATCAGCGGCACCAGCGCCAGCATCAGCACAAAAAGGGGCAGGTACACCATCCGTTCATCAAACCAGCCGATGGCGCTGTGTGCCAGCGCAAAAAACGGCGCGGAAAAAACAAACATCAGCGGCAGATACGGATAATGATACAGCGCGGTGCGATATTCATTGATGCCCCATTGCGCCATCGGTGTATTCACATAATCTTCCACATACGGATTTTTGCCGCTGAAAAAATACTCAATCGTTGTTTCAGTTTGAATGACGCCGCCATCGTGACTGTAACTCCATGGCACACTCTGATGGCGCAGCGCGATGAGCAAGCCGGTTTTACCCACCACCAGCAGGGCGATGATGGCATACAGGGTTATCAGTTTGAACCCGAACGCCCAGCCCCGCGAACCCTTCCACAGGCTGACCAGCACATACAACCCCAGCAGCCCGAATGCCGACACCCACAGCAGCATGGTGACGGGGTCGGTTTGGGGGTGGTCGAGCCGCTGAAAAAACGTGTGCCAGCGCCATCCGGCGATGAGCCGCTGCACATCAGCGATACGGTCGGGCAGCACGTTGTCTGCCAGCGAGTCGATTTCAATTTTGGCGATGACCAGAAAGAACAGCAGCAGGCTGTCCAGCGATTTTTTCGGCATAAAACCCTCTGCCCGACATTATAATAGTTTTGTGAGATAAAAAAAACGGTAGTGGTTATTTTGAGACTCAATGAAACTTTTTGCCAGTGCAGAAAATTACCGCAATCAACTTTGGTTCTTGGTTATGTCATTCCCGCCTGTGCCCTGCGGGTGCGACAGCGGGAATACACAATGTTTTGCTATGGATTCCGGATATTTCCCTGCGGGAAATTCCGGAATGACATTAAAAATCCGTGAAATTTGTGGAAATTCGTGGCTTAAATGCCGTCACACAAAAAGTTTCAACCAGTTCAATATGTAAAAAATTTGTAAAAACCTTCTTCAATGCTCTTCAATCCTCTTGAAAGACGTTTTAAAGTGTGTTAAACTCTTCGAAAATACAATAACTTTCCCGCAATTGTCAATTGTAATTTTCCGCTCGGAAGTTTTTCTCCGCAGAGACTGAAGCCGACACGCAATTATCTTCAATTGCAAGAATGAAAGACCAACCCGCACAAATTTCAAAATCAATAATATGATATTGGGAGGATACATGAACTATCATACCATTTTCACGCAAAAATTTTCAATCCATCGTTCTTTTACCATTCCGATATGGGTGGCGATTATCATTTTGATGCTGGCAGCGCTGCCGGTGTACGCGCAGGGACCCGCCGGTGAAACGACCGCCATCACCGCCACTAACGGCGTTTATTTCGGTGAGGCGGTGGATGTGGATAACGACACGGCAGTTGTCGGGGCGCATGGTGTAAACTCGAATCAAGGGGCAGCCTATATTTTTAAGCGCAACAGCGGCGGTTCTGAGGCGTGGGGGCAGGTCATCACTCTGACGGGGCACGCTGCCGGAGACTGGTTCGGTAGCGCGGTTGCCATTGACGGCGATACGCTGGCGGTCGGGGCGCGGAAAGTTTTAACTGATGGCGCGGTGTACATTTTTGACCGCAATCAGGACGGTGCAGACAATTGGGGTAGGGTCATCACCGTTACAGTAACCGGCAGTGGCAGCGGCGATGATTTCGGGTCGGCGGTGGCGCTGGATGGCGACACGCTGGTGGTCGGCGCACTGGATGCGCAATCTGCCTATGTGTTCGAGCGCAATCAGAGCGGCGCGGACAATTGGGGACTGGTTACCACCCTCACTGTTACGGCGACGGGCGTTGTAACGCCTTATGGATTCGGGTACAGTGTGGCAGTTGACGGCGATACCATTGTGGTGGGTGCTATCGGTTCAAAAGTAAACGGAAACTCGGCGCAGGGTGCGGCGTATGTTTTCACTCGCAATCAGGGTGGCGCAGACAATTGGGGTGTGGCTGCCGTGTTGACGGATACTATCGGACAAAGTTTCGACCAGTTTGGGCACGCGGTAGCGATAGACCGCGACCGTATTGTGGTCACTTCCATCAATGCTGCATCAAGCACAGGATTGGCAAAACTCTTTGAACGGAATGCCGGTGGCGTTGCCGACAGTTGGCACGCAGTGAAAGCGTGGTTGGGTTCAAGCACCGGCGATGCGTTTGGGAACAGTGTTGCCATTTCCGGCGATACGGTAATTATCGGTGCATTGCTGCACGATGTGAACAGCAATAGCGACCAAGGCGCAAGTTATGTGTACCGACGCAATCGTGGTGGATTGAATGTGTGGGGGTTGGATACCAAACTGACCGCTTCGGACGGCGTCGCCGGCGACCAATTCGGCAGTGCGGTTGCGCTGGATGTGACCAACAATGTATTTTTAATTGGCGCAGCCGAGGCAAACAGCAGTCAGGGGAAAGTGTATATTTTCAACAGTAGCGGTAATTTCTGGAAAGAAAGGGCAGCCCCGGTGGCTACCGACGCTGCAGCAAACGACCACTTCGGCGGTACATTAGATATTTCCGACAGTGTGTTGGATGTTTCAGGCGGTGCGGTGGACATTTCCGGTGGTGTATTGCTGGTGGGTGCACCTGATGCTGACCCCGCTGATGTCAGTGGTGCCGGCGAGGCATACATCTTCTATCGCAACCGGAGCGGCAAAGACGGTTGGGGGCAAGTGATTACCCTGACTCACAGTAGTGCCGCGGCTGGCGACCATCTCGGTTCGGCGGTGGCGTTGGATAATGATACAGCACTGGTCAGCGCGCCAAATGAAGAGGTCGGCGGCAATACTAATGCCGGTGCGGCATATATTTTCGAACGCAATCAGAGTGGTGCAGACAATTGGGGGCAAGTGGCGGCACTCACCGCGTCTGACAGTGCGCGTAGTGACTTTTTTGGCGCATCTGTCGCCATCGATAACGATACGGCTCTGGTCGGCGCGCCACAGCACGATGTGAACGGCAACAACAATCAGGGTGCGGCATATATTTTCGAACGCAATCAAGGCGGCGTCACCGATAGTTGGGGACAGGTTACGGTGATAACCGCCACAGATGGCGTGGCAAATGATGCTTTCGGCAATTCGGTTGCCATCAGTGGTGATACCGCTATCGTGGGGGCATACCGCGCCGACCCGAACGGACATGCGCAGGAGGGTGCGGCGTATATCTTCTATCGCAATGAAGGCGGCGTAGACAATTGGGGGCAGGTTATTAAACTGACACAGGGCAATGGTAGTGATGCTTTCGGTTATGCGGTTGCCATCGATGGCGATATTGCCGCTGTATCGGCATCGTATGCCGCGCCAAACGGAAGCAATACCGGTGCAGTATATGTTTTCGAACGCAATCAGGGCGGTGCGGATAACTGGGGATTGGTTGCTACGCTGGCACCGAGTATATTGGAAGCCAATGATTGGGTTGATGCCAGTATTGACATCAGTGGTGACACGATTGTGGTCAGTTCACGGTATGCCGGCAGTCATGGCAAAGTTTATGTTTTCGACCGGAATGAAGGCGGCACAGACAATTGGGGGCTCAGCGGCGTATGGGAATCATCGGATGCCAACGTTGCTCAGTTCGGCATCAGTTCGGCAATTGATGCCAATACCGTCGTTGTGAGCGATAGTTACGCCGATGTTGGTGCAAATGGTTCTCAGGGACGGGCGTATGTTTATCAATTGGTTGTCACCCCCGATTTGAGTATCAGCAAAAGTGTCACACCCGATACTGCCGACCCCGGTGATACCATCACCTACACCCTCACCTATTCCAATCATGGTACAATTCCCGCCTTTGGTGTGGTCATCACCGATGCAATTCCCATTTCTGTGACCAACGTTTCATGCAGCAGCAGCGGCGCGCTCATCACGCCGACAGGCAGCATCAGTTATGTGTGGAATGTCGCCGATTTGAATGTGGGCGATAGCGGCACGATTACCATCAGCGGGGTGTTGAGCAACGGATTGCTGGCGCAAACTTTTACCAACACCGCTCAAATTGACGCCACCAACGAAGGCTGGCAAACGGATAACACCGCCTCGGCGATGCTGACCGTGGGCGATGTGACCGTGCAGGGATTAGCCCTCACCAGCGACAGCCCCGCGTTCACCGGCGAAACCGTCCATTTTACCGCTACCATCACCAACGGATATAACGTTTCATACGACTGGGCTTTCGGCGACGGTTCCACCGACTCTACCGGTGCAACCGCTACCGCTCACCACATTTACAGTGCCTCCGGCACATACACTGCCATTGTCACCGCATCGAACACCGTCAGTTCACAGGTTGCTACCACCACTGTGGTTGTTACCGATACGGCTATTACCGGATTGACCGTCACTGGCACCAGCCCGGTGGCATTGGGAACCGACCCCAATTTGCGGGCAAGCATCACCGCCGGGTCGAACGTGTCATATGATTGGGATTTCGGCAACGGCGATACCTGTCCCGACTGTGGTACAAGTCCAGTGATGCATGATGATAATGCGGGAATATGGGGTAACTACAATTACACCGCCGTCGGCACCTACACGGTGGTTGTCACCGCATGGAATACTGTCAACACACAGGTAGCCAGCACCACTATCGAAGTGACACCGGCATACGATACATACGTTTATCTGCCGTTGGTATTGAAATAACGGCACACACCGAACATTTTTCGCGGGGGCGGCGCATCAGCCGCCCCTTTATTTTTACTCCGAACTAAATGAAACTTTGAAAAGTGTGTCAAAATCACAAAAATCATCGGTAACTTTTATAATGTCATTCCCGCGAAAGCGGGAATCCACGATGTTTTGCTATGGATTCCGGATATTTCCCTGCGGGAAATTCCGGAATGACATTTAAAATCCGTGAAATTTGTGAAAATTCGTGGCTGAATTTCAAACACACAAAAAGTTTCAATAAGTTCTCCGAAAAACCAAACAATTGTTCACTATTCCGTCCCTGTGGTATAATTGCCCCGTATGGAGAATCGAACCGTTTCACCGCAAGAAAACACATCCGAAGAAAGTTTGCAGCAGAGCCTGCGCCCCACCAGTTGGGACGGCTATTTCGGGCAGGAACCGGTCAAAGCGAACATTCGTATTTTGATTGAAGCCGCCAAACTGCGCGATGAACCGCTCGACCACATTTTGGCATACGGTCCGCCGGGGTTGGGCAAAACCACGTTGGCGAATATCATCGCGCACGAAATGGGCACGCGGTTGAAAATTACCTCCGGTCCCGCCATCGAGCGCCCCGGCGATTTAGCGGCAATTCTGACCAACCTGCGCCGCGGCGATATTCTGTTTATTGACGAAATTCACCGTATGAGCCGCGCGGTGGAGGAAATTCTCTATCCCGCGATGGAAGATTTCGCGCTCGACATCATCATCGGCAAAGGCTCCAGCGCGCGGAATATCCGGCTCAAACTGCCGCGATTCACCATTTTGGGCGCGACCACCCGGCTGTCGCTGCTGGCATCACCGCTGCGAGACAGGTTCGGTTCGGTTTTCCGGCTGGAATTTTACAAACCGGAAGAATTGGCTAAAATTGTGCGCCGGTCGGCGGAAATTCTGAATGTGCCCATCGAACCGGAGGGCGCGATGGAAATTGCCAACCGCGCGCGGGGCACGGCGCGTATTGCCAACCGGTTGCTCAAACGCGCCCGCGATTTCGCCGAAGTGCGCTCAGATGGCATCATCACCGCCGCAGTGGCGCACGAAGCGCTGATGATGCTGGAAGTTGACCCGCTGGGGTTGGACGAACTCGACCGGAAGGTGCTGCGCGCCATCATCGAAAAATTCGGCGGCGGTCCCGTCGGGCTGGACACCATCGCCGCCAGCATCGGCGAAGACAGCAGCACCGTGATGGACGTGGTGGAGCCGTATCTGCTGCAACTGGGATTTTTGGAGCGTACCCCGCGCGGGCGAAAAGCCACCGCGCGCGCGTATGTCCATCTGGGCTTCGCCGCGCCGGATGGCGACACGTCACAACCAAAACTGTTTTAATGAGCGAATCTGCGAATAGCGAGTTACGAATAGCGAATGACGAATGACGAATGATGAATGAATGAAATGCTATCCTGCTACACTGCAACCCAACTTTGAAAGTGAGAAAGTGAGCAGGTGAGAAAGTGAGATTTGCCACCCTGCTACCCTGCAACTTTGAACTTTGAACGACCAACCACTAACCGCTGACGGTTGAAAAACCGATGACAAATGACAAATGACCAATGACCAATGACGAGTGACAAATGACATTTGACGAAATCGGCAAACTACTTTTGATATTGGGTGGATTCATTGCGCTGATGGGCGCGCTCTTTCTACTGGGCGGAAAATTTCTGCCGTGGCTGGGACATCTGCCCGGCGACATCAGTTTTCGGCGCGGCAACGTCTCGGTCTATTTCCCGATTGCCACTTCCATCATCCTCAGCATCGTGCTGACCGTCGTACTGAATTTGCTCATCCGACTTTTTAAATGAAATGCAACCCTGCCACCCTGAAACCCGAAACCTGAAACCAGAAACCAGAAACCAACACCATGAACCTATCCCAATTCGATTACACCCTCCCCACCGAACTGATTGCCCAAACCCCCGTTGAACCGCGACATGCCTCGCGGCTGATGGTGGTCAACCGCAAAACGGGCGAAATTGAACACAAGCAATTCACCAACCTGCCGGACTATCTCAACCCCGGCGACATCGTGGTGGTCAACGATACCCGCGTGCTGCCGGCGCGGCTGTACGGGCAAAAATCCACCGGCGGCAAAATGGAAGTGCTGCTGCTGAAACAACTGTCGCCCCGCGAATGGGAAGTGCTGGTCGGCGGGAAAAATCTGCACGTCGGCAGCACATTTTCCATCAACCACACCGACATAACCGCTAAAATCACCGATGAAATGGACGGCGCGCGCCGGGTGGTGGAGTTTTCCGCGCCGGTGGATGAGGTGCTGTACGATGTTGGCGACACCCCGCTGCCGCCATACATCCACGAAACGCTCGACGACCCGGAACGCTATCAAACCATTTACAGCCGTTATGAAGGTTCCGCCGCCGCACCGACCGCCGGACTCCATTTTTCGCCCGATATGCTGATTGACCTGCGCGGGCGCGGCGTGCAGTTGGAATATGTCACCCTGCACGTGGGGCTGGACACTTTTAAACCGGTGGATGTGGAAAATATCGAAGACCACACCATTCACAGCGAATGGGCGACAATTTCCAGCGATGCCGCGCGCCGCATCAACGATGCCAAACTCGCGGGCGGGCGCATCATCGCCGTGGGGACAACCACCGTCCGCACGCTGGAAACGGGCGCGCTCCGCTCGGCGGGCATCACCGGCTCACTGCGCGACGCCAGTCGGCTGGAAGCGGGCATTTGCCCGTGGAAACCGGTGCAGGCGTTCACAGAGGAAACCGATTTGTACATTTACCCCGGTTTCCATTTCCGCGCGGTGGATGTGATGCTGACGAATTTCCATCTGCCGAAAAGCACCCTGTTGATGATGGTCAGCGCGTTTGCCGGAGAAGAATTGATTCACCGAGCTTATGC
>JALVZI010000339.1 GCA_027022125.1 Anaerolineae bacterium
ATATTAAAATCGCCACCAATAAACACGGGGCCTTTGAGGCTTTCAAGCGCGGGAATGAGCTCAACCATTTGCGCGGGCTGCCGATAGGGCCACGGCCAATGCAAATGCAGCGATACAATGGTCACTTCCCCATCCGGCAGCACCACCCGCGCCGAGACCATGCCAAGCCCCTCAATGCACCCTTCCCCCTGCTCGCCAACAAAACGAAATTTCGAAAGAATGGCCACGCCGCCAACAGCGGAAAAGCCAAATCCGCCGTCACATCCAGCAGAAAGGTGTACCCGTGCCGAATGATACGCTCTGCCGCTTCGAGCCACAACGCCTCCGCAGCAGGATCATCTTGCTGCTGTGCCAATATCGCCAAAAAATAATAGGCACGGGTCAAATCGAAATTGGCGCGCAGGGGAGACAAAACCTCAATTGCGGCGCGAAAATCGGTGGCAGCGGCAGAAAGGTTCTCCATACACCATGCCGCGCGTCCGCGCGCAACCAACGCCATACCGAACAAATGACGATACCCCACCCGTTCCGCAATAGCGCACGCATCATCCGCCCAATTTAGCGCCGCCGCCGGATTACCGCTTCGCCGGTGATAACGGCTCAATCCCAGCCGAAGCAGCACGCTCAAACCGGGGTCGCCGATGGCTTCGGCAATGGCGCGCGCTTTTGCATAAAACAATTCGGCTTCGGCGGGCGAATCGCCTTCCTGCGCCAAATCGCCCTGCAAGCAAAAATAAAAGCCTTCCCCCAAAGACCGGGGCAAGACTGTTTGCGCCAATTGTTCGGCGATAGCGGCGGCATCGGTATACTGTCCGGTGACAAAATAGATCCACCCCATTGTTGCCAGCGGAAACCATCTCGCTTCTGGCGTATTGAGCGTATCCGCCAGCCGCAGCGATTCCGCATCTGCCGCCAGCGCCAGCGAGAATTTCCCCTGTGGTGTGTACACCATCGCCGATAAATTGTGCAGCGCGGCGCGCAAAATATGCCGGTGGCGGTGGGCGCGGCTCAATTCAATGGTGCGATGAAGGTACGTTTCAGCCGCAGCCGGGTTGCCATTTTCAGCCGCACACAACCCCAGCACCATCAACGCGGCAACATACGCCGAATCGGCGGGGGTGCTGAGTGCCAACGCCTCTTTTGCCAGCGATTGCGCCGGCGCATACTGCCCCTGCCGAAAATGAACGTGCGCCAACTGCGCCAGAGCGTTCGCCTGCCCCGCAGTGTCGCCGGTTGTTTTTGCTTGCTGCAATGCCTGCTGTGCCAATTGCAACGCCGCCGCAATATCACCTGCCCGCTCATACGCACGGCTATTGTCAATCAGTTTTTCGGTAGAAGTGTCGGATTTCGAAAAGTTTGGCACTATATTTTTAGGTTCTGTTGACGTTTGCCGATTTTTCATCCTGAGTAGCCCGCAGGGCGTATCGAAGGGTGAAAATCGGCAGGGAAAAACGCCCTTCGATACGCGGTTCACTGCGTGAACCGCTACTCAGGATGCGTTTTTCCCACTGAAAACAAAACGTCAACACGCCCTAGTGTATCACCCACTGATTGACCGGCAAAACCTGAAAAACATTATTATCCCGTAGTATATTGCAATTACAGGTTTTCCGAGTTTTGGCAGTCAGTCAGGGTTCAAACCTTAATCTTTCTTCCAGCCCTTTTAACACTGCAAGAAAATTGTTTTTTGTGGTATCTTCATATCCTTCAAATAATGCGGCTACCTGCGCTTCGTAAATGGGTTGAATTTCTTCCAAAGTTTGATACCCTTTTTCGGTAATTTCAAATATCCATCGTCGTTTATCGTCTTTGTTCAATCGGCGCGTGATGATTCCTTTTTTTTCTAGTTGTTTTAGTTTTTGTGTAATGCTTGCCGGTGTACCATCAATATATTTTTGAAGTTTCGTGCTTGAGTTATTTCCGGCGGCAATTTTTGTTAGGGTGGCAAAGAGGCTTGTTGTTAGCCCAAATTTTTTAAAAACTCTGTCATCACCACTTTTTTTTAGTAACGCTACGGTAGTAAATAACTGTTCAACAATATGGATATTTAACGACTTCTGTTCCAGAGTTTGGTTCATAGCTTGTGGCTCATTTGATGTTGTTTGATGTGATGTTCCCTATGTTATACCGCTACTCAGGATGCGTTTTTCTTTGCCAATTCTACCCTGAATAGCCCGCAGGGTGTACCAATGGATAAAATTGGCAAAAAGCCACTGTGCCCGGTATAGTTAAATTTTCCCTCCTTCTCGATGGAGAAGAGGGAAAATTGTAGCACAAAATGGTTTTTTAGGCTAGCCCGAAGAGTTTATTAAACTTCATTAGTAGCCTCATATTACCTTTAACTGTATATTTGCGTGTCATAAATGCCAATTGACCGTTTATTTCACCACGGCTAATTTTTAACCATATCTCTGATGGTGTATCAATGGTTAGTGAGGGATTACGCGATATGCCCTCATTAAAGGTGCATTTGCCGTCGGCGATGCTCAAATAGTAATCGCCCGGCTCGTCTCCTGTTACGTGAAATTGAATTTCGGCGACAAGGTCGCCTGCCACGTCGGGGTTAAAAACTTGCGGCATTCCGGCTAAGGTTTCTTTCAGGTTAAGATTGCTGATGTCCATTTTTTGAGTCTCCTTTTGTTTTATATGGAACTTATTGAAATTTTGTGTGTTTGAAATTCAGCCACGAATTTTCACAGATTTAATGGATTTTTGATGTCATTCCGGAATTTCTCGCAGGGAAATATCCGGAAT
>JALVZI010000340.1:0-1928 GCA_027022125.1 Anaerolineae bacterium
GGGTATCGCCGACCATCACCGCGCGGGAAATCGCCGAATTTCGGGTTCAGAAAAACAATTGGGCGGGCATCGGATTTCATTTTCTGGTGCTGCCCGATGGCACAATTCAGCAGACCAACGAATTGACAACAGTTTCTCGGCACGCGGGCGACCAAAACCGCGAGAGTGTGGGCGTCAGTTTTGCGGGGAATTTTAACACTGGCAGCCCGACCGCCCAACAGATTGCGCAGGGCGGGCATTTGATTGCGTGGCTGCTGCGCACGCTCAATCTGTCCATCGGCGCGATGGTGGGACACAAAGCCATCGCCAGCACGCCGTGCCCCGGCACACAGTGGGATAGCGGCAGCCGCTGGCAAAATTCGCTGCGGCAGGCGGTCAATCGCTGGTTGAGCGGTTCGGCACAGCCCACCGTCCCGGCAACAGATACCACGCCGGTGCAACCGCCGCCGAGCAGCGCGAAAACGATTTTCCATTACCTACTGCTCGGTTCCGCCACCGACCAATCGCTGGCAACCAATTATATCGCCAAATTCCAGCCAACCGTCGGCACGGATGCGGGGCAGGCACAGCAGGCGCGGTATGTCACCATTGTGGGCAGCGCGGTATCCGCCGCCACCGAACAGCAACTCCGCGCCGCGGGCTGCAATGTCGAGCGGGTGGCGGGCAATTCGCCGCTGGCAATCCGCGCTCTGCTGGACAATATGGCGCGCACCGGTCGCCGATTTTTGACATTTCAGGGAGTATGATTGTGGATTTCAATTTGGATGAAAATGCCGCCAACGAATCGTATCTGGTTGATTTGCCCGATTTTTTCGGTCCGATGGATTTGCTGTTGTCACTGATTGAGCAGGAAGATTTGGAAATTACCCAAATTTCGCTGGCGAAAGTGACCGACCAGTATTTGGCGCGCATCAACGCGATGCCGGACATCAACGCCGATGAACTGGCGGATTTTCTGGTCGTTGCGGCAAAATTGATTTTGATAAAATCGCAGGTGCTGCTGCCCAAACCGCCGCCCGGCATTCTGGATGAAGATGAGGAAGGCGATGCGGATGATTTGGTGCGCCAATTGCAGGATTACAAACGGTTCAAAAAACTGGCGCAATCGCTGGGAGAAATTCAGCGCAGCGGCGGGCGAAGTTATGTGCGCGTCGCGCCGCCGCCCAAAATTGAACCGAAACTCGATATGGGGGATGTGACTCTCGGCGATTTGCTGACTGCGGTGCGGCACGCGCTGGCGGTTAAACCGGATGCGCCGCCGGTGGATACGGTGGTTTCGCGCCAGCGGGTGACGATTGGCGGGCAGATTAACACCATTCGCCGCAAATTGCGGCAGTCGGAGCGGTTGCAGTTCAATGAATTGCTGGCGGGGGCATCCACCAAAGTTGAGGTGATTGTGACACTTTTAGCCGTGCTGGAACTGATAAAACGGCAGGTGATTGATGTGGCGCAGGAAGAGAGTTTCGGGGATATTGAGATTGTGAAAAAAGAGGATGCGGTACTGACGGATGAGGATTGGGATGCACTGACACAGATGGAGGATTTGTCGTAAAGCGGGGTGATTGGTGATTGCGATAGGGATAGGGATAGGGATAGGGATTCGCTGACTCGTTGAATCGCTGAATCGTATTGCGTATTTCGTGATGTGTGATGCGTGAACCGTGACTTTGGACTTTGAACTTGGGACTTGAAACTTTGGACTTGGGACTGAAAACTGACGGCTGACGGCTAAAAACTGATGACTGACAACTATTTCGCCTTTGCCCCGGCGATGAGTACGATATACTCGCCCCGGGGTTTTTTGTTTTGCACTTCGGCAATCAACTCCGACAGTGTTCCGCGCCAGATGCGCTCGTGCAATTTGGTCAAATCGTTTGCCAGCGCGGCGTGCCGGCCGCCGTAAACCGCGAGCGCATCATGCCCCACCG
>JALVZI010000340.1:1938-2754 GCA_027022125.1 Anaerolineae bacterium
AGCGCATCCTGCAAAAAAGATTCGATGCGGTATGGGCTTTCATAAAAAATCAGCGTGTGGGGCGAATTTTCATCCACCGCCAAAAAACGCTGACGTTTGCCCGATTTTCGCGGCGGGAATCCGCGGAAGGTAAAACTGTGCACCGGCAACCCCGACAACACCAGCGCCATCACCAGTCCGGTGGGTCCGGGAATCATGGTGAAGGGGGTGTCGGCTTCGATGGCGCGGCGCACCAGCGAAAAACCGGGGTCGGAGATACCGGGGGTGCCGGCATCGCTCACCACGGCAACGGATTTTCCTTCTTGCAGCAGGCGAATAATTTTCGCCCCGGCTTGATGTTCGTTGTGTTCGTGAAAAGAGATTTGGGGTTTGGAGATTTCAAAATGTTTGAGGAGGCGTCCGGTTTTGCGGGTGTCTTCGCTGGCAACAATATCAACGGCGCGCAGGGTGTCCAGCGCGCGGAGGGTAATATCGCCTAGGTTGCCAATGGGGGTAGCCACAAAAAAGAGAGTCATAGTTTAAAAAGAAGAGGGGGTAATATTGGCGGTGACCTACTCTCCCAGGGGGCTGCCCCCCAAGTACCATCGGCGCTGGTGGGCTTAACTGCCGGGTTCGGGATGTCGCCGGGTGTACCCCCACCGCTAATACCACCAATATTCCCCTCAATAACAAGGTAAAACCCTAAAAACCAAATAGAATGAAGTCCTCTTCTCGCGCCTTACGGTAAATAAACCCTCGTCCATTAGTACGGCTTCGCTACACACATCGCTGCGCTTACACGTGCCGCCTATCTAACCGGTCGTCTCCCGGTGGACT
>JALVZI010000341.1 GCA_027022125.1 Anaerolineae bacterium
CGCATGCGCCGCCGCTTCCGGCGCATGCGCGACGCGCAAGCGGGCAAGTTGCAGCCCGACACGCCCGGCAAAAACGATGCCGCCGCGTCGTGGGGTATGCTGCCCAATCTCATCATTATTGACGGCGGCAAAGGGCAGTTGAATGCCGCGCTGGCGGTGCTGGATGAGTTCGACCTGCGAGAGGTGATTCCGATTGTGGGGCTGGCAAAACGGGAAGAAGAAATTTTCGTGCCGGGCAAATCTGCGCCGATTGTGCTGCCCCGCCGCTCGCAGGCGTTGTATCTGGTGCAGCGCATCCGAGACGAAGCGCACCGGTTCGCCATCACCCATAACCGCAACCTGCGCCGCAAAGCGGGCGTGGCATCGCAACTCGACAGCATCCCCGGGGTGGGACCCAAACGGCGCAAAGCGCTGCTCAAAACTTTCGGCTCGGTAAAAAACATTCGCGCCGCCAGTGTGGATGAAATTGCCGCCGTGCCGGGCATTCCCCGCGCCGTGGCAGAAAACATCAAAGCCATGCTGTGACCCCAACATGACATAAAACTTCTCAAAATCCCGTTTTCGTGCTACAATAGTGGTGTAACCATAACCTATGCCGAATTTACGGTGATTTATGCCAAAAGTAACAACCAGTCCTGAAGCCCTGCAAAAACTCATCCAACTGTATCAGCGTTCGCCGGTTTTAGAGGGAATGAACCCCGAAGATTTGGTGGCATTCGCCGAACGGGCAGTGATAAAATCGTACCTGCACGGCGAAACGATTCTCAAACAATGCGATGAACCCACCGGCTTCTTTTTCATCATTCAGGGACAGGTGCGCATTACTCACGACCCCGCGCTGAAATGCGCTGAGCCGGTGAAAGATGAAGACTTCCCGGAAGAAGAGGAAGAAGAATCTGACACGGCAGAACCGGTGGAAGAAATACCCCCCGCCGAGCCGCAGGTTATCAACTATATGGGTAAAGGCGAATTTTTGGGCGAATATGCCTTGCGGCGAATGGCGCGGAAAGAAAAGGCGGAAAACGGCGTTAACCCGTACAAACGGTATGCCACTGCCACCGTCATTGTGGATGCCATTGTCGCGGAATACACGCTGGCAGACTGGGCGTGGCTGCATAATGTCTTTCCGGACTGCGAAACCGGCTTCGAAAACCAAGAAGAAAGTTACAAAATACACCGAAAAGTCACCGAAAAAATATCGGAAGATTTTGACGATATTCAGCCGGATGAAGTGGGCATTATGAACATCGACCGCCATCCGCTGGTGTTTTTTGCCCGGTTGGTCGCGCCGTTGGGATTTTTGCTGGTCGGGTTGATACTGGGTGCGCTCATCGGCGATGTGCATTTCGGACGTACCATCGCTTTGGGCAAAGGCATCATCTACCTGTTCAGCGCGGTCAGTGTACTGTGGACAATTTACGAATTTGTCGAGTGGAAAAATGATGATTTCATCGTTTCATCTCAACGGGTCATCCACATCGAGCGTTATGTCATCGGCGGGGAACACCGCGAAACCGTGCCACTGGTGCAGGTATTGGCGGCAGAAGTGAGCACGCCGACATATTTCACCCGTATTTTCGATTATGATAATGTTATCATCAAAAGCGCCGGTGTGGGACACGTGATATTCGACGGGGTACAGCACGGCGAGCACATCCGGCAAACCATACTCACCGAGCGGGAAAAAGCGTTGGAACGGTCGCTTGCCGCCGATTTGGAAGCCATCGGCAGCGCAGTGCAGAAAAAAGTCATCGAACAGCAGGTGGAGGTTTTGCCGCTGGAAGATGACACCCAACAACAACCGGCGGAACAGCATTCCATTCTCGACGACCTGCGCGCGTTTCTTCGGTTCTATCTGCCATACGTTTCTCACGAAGCGCCCGACGGCACTATCACCTGGCGGCGGCATCCCATTATTTGGCTGCGAGAAGTGTGGAAACCGGGAATTACCCTGCTGGGCATAACCTATTTGATATTCGCGGCGCTATTCGGGGCGCGACCGTTTTTTGAGCCGCATCCCAAAATCGGATTGGTTTTTGTTGTCTTCTGGCTGATTGTATGGGGATGGTATACCTATCAGCATGACAATTGGCGAAAAATCAGTTATCAGGTCACCAAATCGAAAATCATTCGCCGGAACAAACCGGTGGTTCAATTTTTGGGGGAAGATACCAACGAAACCACTTTCGACAACGTGCAGAACATCAATTTTGTGATACCCGGTTTTATTGCGCGGTTGTTGCGGTTGGGTAATGTGGAAATTAAAACGGCTTCGGTGGGCGACCCGTTTGTGTTTAAAAATGTGTATTTTCCCCGCGATGTGCAACAGAAAGTTTTTAACTATTGGGTGCAGTATCGAGAAGATAAAGCCCAAAAAGAACGCGACGCGGAAGAAGAACGTTTCAGCAAATGGCTGGCGGAATACCACCGCAACGCCAACCAACCATAAAAAAACCGAGAAACGCGAAAAGTGCGTTTCCCGGTTCTATTTTCAAGCGATATATTCAACTACCCCACTGCCGCAGCGATAACTTTCTCCAGTTGCGGCTCGCCAATTTCTTCCAACTCATAAGTTACCCGCACACTCGGTTTTTCCAATTTCAGCAATCGTCCCAAATCAATCGGTGTGGCAATGACCACCAAATCGCAATCGGTGGCATTGATGGTTTCTTCCAGTTCTTTCATCTGCGCTTCGCCATACCCCATCGCCGGCAGCACTGTGCCGGTGGTGGTATATTTTTCAAATGTGGCT
>JALVZI010000342.1 GCA_027022125.1 Anaerolineae bacterium
GGGAAATATCCGGAATCCATAGCAAAACACCGTGGATTCCCGCTTTCGTACCCGCGGGGCACAGGCGGGAATGACATCATAAAAAATTACCGATGATTTTTGTAATTTTGACACACTTTTCAAAAGTTTCATTTAGTTCAATAAAAAATCAGTGTGAATCTGTACCCACAGGGCATAATAATGTTCATCTGTGGACTATTTTTACTTCAATTGAACATTGTTTCGCTTATCCCGAACTCAGGTTTGCAGTCATCCAAAAAGGGCAGCCACAAGGACTGCCCCTACATTCACGCCTCACGCATCACGTTTCACGCCTCACGCCTCACGCATCACGCATCACGCATCAATTGCTATTCTGCCGAGTCTTTTTTGGCTTTTGCGGCTGCCGCCGCTTTTTTGGCAGCCAGCCGTTTGGCTTTTTCTTCGGCTTTGCGTTTTTTCTCTTCCGCTTCCCGCCGCCGCTGTTCTTCTTTTTCGCGGTACTGCGTGGGGCGGATGTCCAAATAGTAACTCGCCGGTTTCAGCAGGCGGTTAATATCGTGGATGTGGTCGGCGCGGTCATAATCTGCCAGCGCGTAATCGTGATCCATAATGATACTGTCGAAGGGGCAGTATTCGGCGCAATAACCGCAATTCATACACAGGTCGGCATCAATATAGAACTGTTTTGATTTTGAGCGCGGTTTGCCGTTTTCATCGGTGTCGCGTTCAATCCAGATGCACTGCGCGGGACACACTTTTGAGCAGATGCCGCAACTGGTGCAGCGTTGCTCTTCGATGCGCTGGGCGGGGTCATCGCCTTCGTAATCGGTGACCAAAAATGGCAGAAAGCGGAACCGTTCCGGCAGTCTCGGCTTTTCTTCGGGATACTGAACGGTGTAAATTCCTTTACTTTCCGGCGCCATTCGGTAATCCACCAGCGATTGGGTGGCGCGTTTGGGGTAGTATTTCAAATCTTCGATATAGGTGACAAAAAAGTGTTTTAGGGTAATACCCAAGCCTTTTGCAACGCCTAAACCTAACATTAGCGATCTACCTCCCCAAGTACAATATCGTGTGCACCCAAAATGACAATCGCGTCGGCGACTTTTTCGCCGCGGCACATTTCCGGCAGTGACGTGAGGTTAACGAATGAAGACGACCGCACGCGGTAGCGCCACGGGTTGCCAGAGCCGTTGCTGACGGCATAGAAGCCCAGTTCGCCTTTGGGGCTTTCTACGCGAGCATAGGCATCGCCGGCGGGCACGCGGACAGTATAACCGCCTTTGCCGCCCATAATTTCGCCCGGTTCAATTTGCGCCAGCGCCTGTTCCAAAATGCGCAGGCTCTGCCGCGCTTCCAGCATACGGATGAGATAGCGGTCATACACATCGCTGTTGTGCAACAGCGGAATTTCAAAATCGAACCGGTCGTAAATGCTGTACGGTTCCACTTTGCGGATGTCGTAATTGACGCCGCCGGCGCGAAGTTGCGGACCGGTCACGCCATACGAAATCAGTTCTTCGGGCGACAGGTAGCCGACGCCTTTGGTTCGCGCCAGTAGAATTTCGTTTTTGTTCAACAGTTCTTCCAGTTCATCAATGGCGCGCGGCAGGGTGTCTTTCACGTGGAAACGCGCCAAATCAAGCCATTCATCATCCACATCGTGTGCCACGCCGCCGAACCGCATATAGTTGTACAGCATCCGCGAGCCGGACGCGGCTTCAAACAGGTCGAGAATGCGCTCGCGAGCTTTGATGGCATACAGCGCGGGGGTGAAAAATGCGCCGAGGTCGTTCAGCAGGAAACCAACCAGCCACAGGTGGCTGACAGTTCTGTTCAATTCCGACATAATGATGCGTAGATATTCGGCGCGTTCGGGGACGGGTGTGCCGGTCATTTTTTCGACCAGCAGGGCGTACCCGTGATTGTTAATCATCGAAGTGATATAGTCCAGCCGGTCGGTGAACGGCATATTCATCAGCCAGCCGTTGCGCTCGCCGATTTTTTCGTGATTGCGGTGCAGGTAGCCCAAAATCGGTTCCAAATCGACCACATTTTCGCCTTCCAGCGTGACAACCATACGGAACACACCGTGCGTGCTGGGGTGCTGCGGACCCATATTCACTTTGATACGGTCGGTGCGCATACCGGCGATATTTCCCACGCCGTGCATTGGCACTTCGACCAGTTTTTCACCGACGGGCTTGTAGGTTTCGGGGTCGAAATCGTCGGGGTAATAAACGTTTTTGTGATACGGATTTTTAAATTCGATGCGCTCGGCGACACCGGAGGGCCAGCGGCTGCTGAACGGTTTGACCGGCTCTTCGTAAAACGGTTCTTTAAAATCTTTCCGCATCGGATACCCGCGGAAACCTTCCCACATTAAAATGCGTTTCAGCCGCGGGTGTCCTTCAAATTTGATGCCGTACAGGTCGTAAACTTCGCGTTCCTGCAAATCGGCGCTGAGCCACACATCAATCAGCGACGGCAAAACGGGGTTTTCGTCATCGGTGGGACGGGCTTTGAGCACCACCGGACCGCCCCAGCGACGGGTGGAGTAAATGTGGTAAACCACCTCGAAACGCGGTTCGCGCCCCAGATAGTCCACACCGGTGACATTGGACAGATAACTGTAATCCAAATCGGGTTCATCGCGCAGATATTTCGCCACGGCGACCAGTTTTTCGGGCGGAACCACCAGCGCGTCTTTTTCGGGAGTCACGCTGTCGGCGCCCAACGCCCCGTTGATGCGGTCTGCCAGTTCCTGTGC
>JALVZI010000343.1 GCA_027022125.1 Anaerolineae bacterium
TTCGGTAACTGTAAATAGTGTACCACATCCGAATTTTACTGCCAAACAAAAATGAGCGGCTCACGAGCCGCCCTTACGTTTTTGGAGTCATTTCTCGGAGAACCGACCGTTTTTTGTGGTTTCGTAGGGGAACGCTGCAGCGTTCCCCTACGTTTTGAATGCGGCAATCTGCCATTGCGGAGCCGCAGGCGGCGCAATCTCCGTGTTTGTAAATTGGTTAACGTTTTCGTAGAGACGCCCAATTTGGGTGTCTCTACGGGATGCGTTTTTTCCCGCCGATATTTGAAACCGGAAACCAGAAAACCTGAGTTCGGGATAAGCGAAACAATGTTCAATTGAAGTAAAAATAGTCTACAGATGGACACAGATTTACACTGATTTTTATTTTTTCTGTGAAAATCTGTGCCCATCTGTGTGAATCTGTGGACTGAAAATTTTATCCCGAATTGAGGTCAGAAACAAAAAACCAGAAACCTCTATTTGCCGATGCTCAACAACCGCCCGTCGCTGCGACCGAAAACTTCGGGGAAGTAGAATTCTTTTGCCACGGTGGGGATGACGTGATAATCGCCGGGCAGGGTGGCACGGAAGGTGTAACTGTATTCGTATGTTCCCTTCGACAGGTAATCGGCGAAAAGCACCACTTTTTCATCGCGCAGTTCGCTGCGGCTGTACCACCGCCACCACCACCAATATGGCGAATCCTGCCGCCGCAGCGACGGATCCATCGCCAGCAGGCTGGTGGTTGCCAACCCGGTATCCACCGCCTCGCCGCCGGCGGGCAGCGGGTCTTCCACCACCACATAATACAGGTCGTGCGGGGCGATAATCGTTAAATCCACTCGTATCACATCGCCAAGTTTGACTTCGCGCACATCGGGGCACACATCACCGATGCAAGATGCCAGCGAGTATTTTCGCTGCACGATGATGCCCCGCTCGGCGGGTTTCACATCTTCCACCGGTTGATACACTTCCAGATGGGCGGTGTAATAGAGCCGCCCGTTGCCGTCGGTGCGGGCAATGGCGAGTGTGTTCAGCGCATCCGCCAGCAGGTCGGTAATCGGCACGGTGATTTTCTTGCTTTCCTGCACGGTGTCGGGGGTGACAGTGCCGCTGTCGAGCGCCGTGTCATTCAGATAGACGCTGTAATCGAAATTGGCATCGAGTTCGCCGGTGTACAGCATCCAGTCGGTCAGGCTGATGAGCGCCCATGCGGTTTCCTGCGTGGTTTCCCAAATGCCCGCTTTGCGCGCCACCATCAGCCAGCGCACCACATTCGGATTCAGCGCGTTGTCCGGGTCGAGTTTGGTCAGTGTGTCGAGCACAATGGCGGTGGTGCGGGTGTCGGTGTTCATTGCCCACCAATCGTAAAAGTTCTCTTCCCAGTGTGCGCCCGTCGCGCTGAGAATGGCGGCGTTATTGATGTCCGATAGCAGGGTTTGCAGACGGTCATCATTTTTGTTTTGCAGCCAGATGGCTTGCGCCAGATATGCTTTGGCATATATGCTCAGGCTGTCGCGCTGATTGAACAAATCATCCAACCGCGCCGATGACACCGCATCCGCCTCTGACAGCACATACAGCAGCCACGCCTGCCGGTTGGCGACACGCGGCGCGTTGAATGTGTCTACCGCCTGCACCCGATTTTGCAGATAGTTGATGCCGTTTGCCAGCACCGTGTCCGACACGCTCACATCCGCCTGCTTGGCTTTCAGCAGGGCGAAAACCACATACGCGGTAATATATTCGTTGCTCTGCCAGCGGTCGGTGCGATACCACCAGCCCCAGCCGCCATCGGGATTCTGCTCACGGTACAGTTTTTCCAGCCCGGTATCGAGCAGGGTGGGCAGATTTTTCGCCAGTTCGGGATTGTCAATCCCCAGCGATTTGAGCGCGTGCCATGTCAGCACGTTTGGCAAAAAGCGGCTGACGGTCTGTTCGGTGCATTCATATTCGTAATGTTCCAGATATTTCAGCCCGTCGCGCATACCGGCGGCGAGACTGGGGTCGAGTTGGATGGTCAACTGCCCGCGCCGGTCATCGAAATCGGGGGGCAGGGCGATGCCTTCCGTCACCGAGCCGCCTTCCGCCAGTTGCCCCGCCGTGCCGACAATATCGGGGGTGGTGTAGCGCAGCACCATTAGCCCGCCATTTTCGGCGGTGGACAGACGCGGTTTGCTAGCGTCGCTGTAATCGCCCGATACGGCGGCGAACACCAGCGTGGTTGAAATGACATCATTCACGCGCACATCCCACGTTACTTTTGTTTCGCTGTGGGCGGGGATGGTCACTTTTTGGCGCGGCGGGGTGTCGGCGCTGATGGCGATGCCTTCCGCCGCCAGACTGACTTCCGTTTCCAAATCGGTGTCGGTGTTGTTTGAAACGTTTGCTGCCAGTTCGGCGCGGTCATCCACCACAAAAAAGCGCGGGGTAACAGGGCGAACCAACAGCGGTTTGGTGGCAACCACATCGGTGGTTGTTTCGCCGACCAGCGTGTCGCGGGTGACGCCCACACCGCGCAGCACCCATGTGGTCAGATTGTCCGGCAGGGTGACGGACACAGTGGCTTTGCCGTTGCTGTCGGTGGTGACGGTTGGCTGCCACAGCGCGGTATCGGCGAAATTCTCGCGGATGTCCACCCCTTCCGGCGGTGCGATATTCGCGGCGGCTTCATCCATCATCGGGGCTTCGTCGGGGACGGCGGATTTCCGCACTGGCATCGGCGCGGTGGGGGGGGG
>JALVZI010000344.1 GCA_027022125.1 Anaerolineae bacterium
GTTAGGGAGGGGGTGTACACGCTGAACAGTTACAATTAGTCAACAAAGGTAAATGTTTATGGCTGAACAAATCATCTTCTTCATTTTTACACTCATCGTTTTGGGCGGCGGTATTGGTATTGTTGCCACCAAAAACCTGTATTATAGCGCGCTGTTCCTCAGTTTGACGCTCAGTGGGATGGCAGGATATTTTGTTTTGCTGAACGCCGGATTTTTGGCGGCAGTGCAAGTGGTGGTGTATGTGGGCGCAATTGCCATCCTCATTTTGTTCGCCATTATGCTTTCGCGGCGAATGATGACCGCTGACGAACCCCAAACCAACCGCCAAACGTGGCTGGCTGCCATCGTATCGCCGTTATTGTTTGTGGCGCTGCTGGTGATGGTATTGCAGATAAACTGGCCCCTCAGCACCGCCGCTCCCACCGATAACGCTGTGCTGTTGCTGGGTATGAGCTTTCTGGGAAGTTACGTCATCCCCTTTGAGGTTATTTCGGTGCTGCTGCTGGTGGCGCTGGTTGGGGCTATCATTTTGGCACGCGATACAAGTACCGACACAGGGAGGAAAGGATAATGACCGCTATTCCGCTTTCGTGGTGGGTTACGGTGGCTACGGCACTGTTCGTCATCGGATTGTACGCCACACTCACCCGCAAAAACGCCATCGCCGTGCTCATCGGGCTGGAATTGATGCTGAATTCAGCCAATATCAATTTTGTGGCTTTCAATCGCTACATCACGCCTAATCAGGTTGGCGGGCAAATTTTTGCAGTATTCGTCATTGCCATCGCTGCCGCAGAAGCCGCTGTGGCGCTGGCGATTATCATTGCCACCTATCGGCGCCGAGCAACGGTGGATGTTGAAGACATAGATTCAATGAAGTTCTAAAGAACGAGGTAACTCTATGGAACAATTATTTTCACTCACGCCCCTGATTCCGGTATTTCCACTGCTGGCGTTTGCGCTGATTGTGCTGTGGGCGAACAAAAACAATCGGCTCAGCGCCGGGTTGGCAATTGCCGGTATCGCCACTTCGGCGGTCATCTCGTGGATAGTGGTTCTCGCCACCATCCTCGGCGGACATCATGTGCAAATCGAAGGCTGGTCGCTGCCCGTCCCGTGGATTCCCACCTACACCGGCGTATTCAAAATCGGCTTCGCCGTGGATGGATTCACCGCAGCGATGCTGTTTATGGTTCCGTTTGTCTCCACCCTCATTTTCATTTACGCTTCGGAGTATATGGAAGGCGATTCGCGGTATGCCCGCTTTTTCGCCTATGTTTCGCTCTTCGTGTTCGGAATGCTGACGCTGGTTGTCGCCGATAACCTGCTGCTGCTCTTCATCTCGTGGGAAATTATGGGGCTGTGTTCATACCTGCTCATCGGTTTTTGGTTCGAAAAAGACAGCGCCAAAAAAGCCGGGTTGAAAGCGTTTTTAACCACCCGTGTCGGCGACGTGCTGCTTTTTGCCGGTATGCTCTTCCTTTTCAGCAAAACCGGCACGCTCACCTTCCGCGAAATTTTTGAACCGGAAGTGCTGCATCAACTGGCGCAAACCACCATTTGGGGCGTGCCGGCGCCGGTGCTCATCTCACTGCTAATTTTCGGCGGAGCGGTGGGCAAAAGCGCGCAGTTCCCTCTGCACGTGTGGCTGCCCGACGCGATGGAAGGTCCCACGCCCGTTTCGGCGATGATTCACGCGGCGACGATGGTTTCCGCAGGTGTGTATCTGGTGGCGCGAATGCTGCCTCTTTTCGCGGTGGTTCCCGTCGAAGCGCTGCGCTGGGTAGCCATCATCGGTTCCATCACCGCTCTTTTCGCGGCAACCATCGGGCTGGCACAAAACGACATCAAACGGGTGCTCGCCTATTCCACCATCAGTCAGTTGGGCTATATGATGATTGGTTTGGGATTGGGCGGTTTTCTGGCAGGGGTTTTCCACCTGCTGACCCACTCCTTCTTTAAAGCCCTTCTCTTTCTCGGTTCCGGCTCGGTCATCCACGCAATGGAACACGGCGCACACCACGTCGATGACCATCACACCGACCCGCAGGATATGATGAACATGGGCGGGCTGGCGCAAAAAATGAAAAAGACGTACATCGCCTATATGGCGGGCACGCTGGCGCTCGCCGGTATTGTGCCCTTTGCCGGATTTTTCAGTAAAGACGAGATTCTGGCGGATGCGTGGCATCAAGCCGGTGGCATAAACTTTGGCAGTGTGGCATTTTGGGCGTGGCTCGCCGGAACGCTGGGCGCGTTTGTCACCGCGCTGTATATGGGGCGACAAATCGGGCTGGTATTTTTGGGCAAACCGCGCACCGGGCTTGCCAAACACGCGGTGGAACCCGGCAAACGGATGACCTACCCGCTGCTGGTGCTCGGTTTCTTCGCGCTGGTGCTGGGGTTTGCCAACGTGCCGGAAAATGTGCCGCTGATTGGCAACGGCTGGCTGCACCACTTTGCGGGTATGGTTCACGAATCCGCCGGGGTGCTCGATTTGGAAGCCCTGCCGCTCAACTGGGGGTTGGCGGCACTAGCAACCGTCATCGCACTGACAGGGTTTTTCGGCGGAATTGCCCTCTATCGCGGGCATCAAGCCGGGCAGGAAGACCCGATGGTCAAAATTTTGGGTCGCCCGCTCTTTACCCTGTTGAAAAACAAATATTATGTGGATGAATTCTACTTTGCCGTCATCATCAATCCGGTCATAAAACTTGCCGACCTCGCTGCCAAATTTGAT
>JALVZI010000345.1 GCA_027022125.1 Anaerolineae bacterium
CCTGCTTCGGGTATTTTCCGGGTGATGAAGACTTTTGGTTTCATGAGTATGAGTCCACTGAAAAAGGGGTGTAACTGTACAGGGTACAACACCCCCTCCCTAACCCTCCCCCTCAAAGGGGGAGGGGATTTTCCCCCTCCCTTTGAGGGAGGGGGCAGGGGGAGGGTGAAAATCCGGTCGGACAAATAGTTTGTTCAAAATATTGTCATACGCTGAACAGTTACATTTTTCCTGCGTGAATCTGTATTCATCCGTTCAATCCGTGTGCGATTTTTCCAGCCGCGCGGAAATTTGTGCGGCAATTTCCGAAAAATCGTCTGCGGATTGCACGAAATTCAGCCGGTCGGCATTGATGGTCAGCACCGGACAGAGGTTGAATCCGTCAATCCACGCATTGTACAGCCCGTTGAGCCGTTCCAGATATTGCGGGTCAATATCCTGCTCAAATTCTCGCCCGCGTTTGGCGATGCGCCGCAACAGAGTCGGCACGCTTGCTTTCAGATACACCATCAGCGATGGGGGCGGCAGCAGTTCCACCATCACTTCATACAGTTCGCGGTAACTGCGATAATCGCGCTCGTGCATATTTCCCTGCCGATAGAGATTCGCCGCGAAAATTTCCGCGTCTTCATATACCGTGCGGTCTTGCACCACATGGTTGGGGTGGCGCATTAAATCTTTGTGATGGCGCAATCGGCGCGACAGAAAGAAAATCTGCGAGTGGAAACTCCACGTTTTCATATCGCGGTAAAAATCCGCCAGATACGGATTGTCGTCCACCGCTTCATAAAATGCCGTCCAGCCGAAATGCGCCGCCAATTTTTCGGTGAGCGTGCTTTTGCCCACACCCACATTCCCCGCAATTGCGATGAATTTTTTGCTCATTCTCCCTCCACGCCGGTTGTGCCCGTGTGCCATTTCCGGTTGACATTCACATCCATTTTTTGCAGATATGCCGCTTCCAAATCGATGCCGGTGTAATTTGCCAGTTTCAGCAGATATGCCAGCACATCCGCCATTTCCTGCTGCAAATCGTCCCGATGCGCGTTGAGCGCCTGCCGCAGCGCCAGCGATTCGTTTGCACCGGCGGCGATGTGTCCCAATTGCGTGTGCCGCACCCGCGCCATCATCTCGCTCAACTCGCCCAGTTCATCGAACAATTTCATATAATTCAGATACAGGTCGGTGGAAAAGTGTTTCGCCCGGTCGAGCGCGTGATGGAATTGCTGAAAATCGGGCAGACGGCGGTTGGTGTCATCCGCAAAAATTGCCGACAGTTGCGGCGACTCGGCGGGCGAACCGTTCAGCAGCGACGGTTGAGACGCGCCGCTGTCCAGTGCGCTTTTTATCTGCCCGATGACCTGTTGCCGCGCATCCAAATCGTTGACGATATTCAGGTTATCGGTGGCGATGGTCAGCACGGGCGCCTGCGAAAAATCGGCGAACAAATCATCATACGCGGTAGCCAGCGCGGCAATATATTGGCGATCCATATTGCGCTCATACGGGCGGTCGCGCACGGCGATGCGGTTCATCAGCGTGTCCACCGATGCTTTCAGGTAGACCACCAGCGTCGGGTTGGGAATGCGCTCCGCCAGCGCGGTATAAACGCTTTCGTACACCGCCAATTCATCGTTGACCAGATTCAGGTGGGCGAAAAGCCAGTCTTTGGCAAAAAGATAGTCGCTGACCAGCGGCGAATGTTTGATGGTGCGCGGGATGACCTGATGCTGCTGGCGATACCGGCTCAGCAGAAAGAAAATTTGGGTTTGAAAGGCGTATCGGGTGCGGTCGGCGTAAAAATCGCTGAGAAAAGGATTTTCTTCAAACACTTCCAGCAACAATTCGGCGGAGAGCGCCTCTTGCAGATACCGCGCCAGCGTGGTTTTCCCCACGCCGATAACGCCTTCAATGGCGATGTATGGGTATGGCATAATCACTCCTTCAACCACAAAATAGAGGGATGGAAACTGTGAATTCCACAATATACAGGATACACCTTTCGGCGAAAAATGGGAAATAGTTGTTGGTTTTCAGTGGTCAGTTTTCAGCGGTCAGCGATTAGCGGTCAGTTTTTAGTTTCACGTTTGTCATTCGCCATTCGCAGATTCGCAAATTCGTCCGGTCGCTCACAACAGGGTAGCCACAAGGGCTGCTCCTACGATGGTTCAAAAAGAATCAGGTCTGACTGACAACTGACTGCTGACAGCCAATCGCTGACAACTGACCACTAATTACTTCCTGCAACTTTTTCCGCTATAATTCGTAATAGATGGTGTAGGGAGCGATGATGTCAGACACAGTGGCGGCAGATGCGCCGAACCTAAAACTAGAGTCACAATGGATTGCCCGCGCGCGGCAAGGCGACCAAACCGCATTTTCGCAATTGGTGACGGTATATCAAAAACCCGTTTTCAACGTGTGCTATCGCATGCTCGGCAACCGCGCCGATGCGGAAGACGCGGCGCAAGAGGCGTTCATTCGGGCATATTTGAAACTGGACACATACAACACCGACCGCAAATTTTCATCGTGGTTGTTTTCCATCGCGTCGCACCATTGCATTGACCGTCTGCGCAAACAGCGCATGAAACTGGTCAGTTGGGACGACCTGCCGCCGTGGAACTGGATTCCGGCGAAAAAGTCGGAGCAGCCGGAAGCGGTGATGGTGGAAAACGAAAACACCCGCGAACTGCACGCCCTGCTGAACACGCTGCCGCCCGATTACCGCGCGGCGGTGGTGCTGAAATACTGGCACGAGATGAGTTATGACGAAATCGCAGCATCGCTCGATACGACCGTGAGCGCCATCAAAAGTAAATTATTCCGCGCGCGGAAAATGATGGCACAAGCGGCAAAAAAGAAGGAAGCGCCATCGGCGGCAGTGGGCATCACCGCCCCGCTGACGGTGCTGTAAATGGTGAACCCGATGGATAAATTTACCGAAAAACTGCCCCAATATCTGGAAGACGGCTTGACCGAAGCCGAAACCATCGAACTGGAAGCACATTTGGCGGACTGCGCTGTGTGTCAGGCGGAATTTGACGCACTGACCCGCTTCGACCGCCTGCTGGCTTCCGCGCCGATGGCTGCCCCCGCCCCGAATTTTGTCGCCGTGTTTGAAACCAAACTCGAGCGGCGGCTCAACCGGCGGCGCACGCTGCTGGGCGTGCTGGTCATCGGTTCGCTGTTGACGGCGTTTTCCGCAGTGCTGGTGTGGGGTGTGTTCGTTTCCGGCGCGGAATTGTGGCAGTGGTTGAGTGCAGGCAGTCTGTGGCAGGTTGGGTTCGATATTTTTAACGGTTTGGTGGTGGTTGGTGTCACCATCGGGAAAATTGCGGCAATCACGTTCGATGCGCTGGCAAAACTGATGCGCCACCCTGCACTGTGGGGGTATGTATCGGTCGGGGTGGGGCTGGTTTGGCTGTGGGTGCAGTTGTTCCGCTGGACAAATTTTGCCCGCCAGCCGGTTGCCGTCCGCAGTCAGCCGTCGGCTTAAAAGTTAATTTGCGAATGGGCGAATCTGCGAATGGGCGAATGTGAAACTGACCGCTGACCGCTGACCGCTGATGGCTGACTACTGACCACTGATGGCTAGGTTCTGTTGACGTTTGCCGATTTTTCATCCTGAGTAGCCCGCAGGGCGTATCGAAGGGTGGAAATCGGCAGGGAAAAACGCCCTTCGATACACGGTTCACTGCATGAACCGCTACTCAGGATGCGTTTTTCCCGCTGAAAACAAAACATCAACACGCCCTAATGGCTGACCACTGAAAACAAAACCTACTTTTGGAGGAATTATGAAACGGAAATTGATACTTTTTACGGCATTACTGCTGATTTTACTGCTGGCGGCGGTTCCCGTGTTGGCGCAATCGCACAATTCGCAGGCGGGACGGGTTATTTTTGGCTCGAATCTGGTGCTGGGTGAAAGCGATTTTGTCGATGGCGACGTGGTTATTTTCGGCGGAAACCTGACGATGAAAAACGGCAGTAAAGTTGATGGCGATGTGGTTGTTTTTGGCGGTACGGCAGACGTGGAAGGCGAAGCCAAAGGCGATGTGGTAATCGTCGGCGGTGCGGCAACCGTCAACGGCGAAGTGAAAGGCGATGTGGTCGCGGTGGGCGGCACGGTGGATGTCGGCGCGGATGCTCGCATTGATGGCGATGTCGCCACGGTGGGGGGTGTTGCCAGCGTAGATGAGTCGGCAAAAGTGGGCGGCTCGGTGGTTGACGGTCCCGACCTGAAATTCGGTGCAGACGGTGTGTCGGTTGTCCCCGAAAACGGGCAAACAGTGCAGATTCACCCCGCGCGTCCCACTTTCGGTGAGCGCCTGTTGAAATTTATCGGCGATGGCGTGCAGGATATTGTGATAGCGTTGCTGCTGGCAGGGCTGGCGGTGCTGGTGGTCATCTTTTTCCCGACACACGTTAAAACCGCGCAAAAAACCATCGAACAGATGCCCGCGCTCACTTTCGGGTTCGGTATTGCCACCACTGTCGCGGTGCTGGCGCTGTCACTGGTGCTGATAATTCTCATCCTCACCATCTGTCTGCTGCCGTTCTTCTATCTGATTGTGCTGGCGGCGGCATTGCTGGGATTGACCGCGCTCGGCAAATGGTTCGGCGAATTCATTTTCGCCCGGCTGAATCTGAACCAACCGACCCCCGTCACGGCGACCCTGCTCGGTGTGGGTGTGCTGGTGCTGGTTGGACGGATGCCATTTTTGGACAGCATCCCGTGGGTTGGCTGGGTGTTCGGACTGCTGGCTTTTTTCATCCACATAATTGTGCTTTCGCTGGCGCTGGGCAGTGTGGTGCTGACGCGCTTCGGCACACAGCCATATGTTTCCGGCGCAGCAACACCTTCCGCCCCGCCGATTGGCTATCCCGAATTGCCGGAGCACGCGCCCATCGTGCCGCCAGAACCGGAAACCCCGCCCGCACCCATCGAACCGGAACCGCCGCTGGAACCGCTGCCGCCGGAGGATGCTCCCTCTCCCAACGACACGCTGGATGCGCTGGATGATTTGATTGACGCGACCGACGTGCCGGAGGATGAGCCACCGGCGCCGGATACAGAAGAATATCGGTAATGGTTATAGGGGCGGCTCGCGAGCCGCCCCTACGGTTGTGTGAAATTTTAAGGTTTCTCTCCTTGACTCTGACGTTACGTCATAGTGTAATATCAGCGTTAAGGAGTTTTTTTATGGAAGGCTACACCGTTCAACAACTGGCAAATCTGGCGGGGGTGAGTGTGCGCACGCTCCACCATTACGACCACATCGGGCTGCTGAAACCGTCTTCCCGAACCGCGGCGGGATACCGGCTTTACCGGTCGGCGGAATTGCGGCGGTTGCAGCAGATTCTTTTCTTTCGGGAGTTGGATTTCCCACTGAAAGACATTCGCCGCATTTTGGATGACCCGAACTTTGACCCGATTTTTGCGTTGAAGGAACACCGTCATCTGCTGGTGGCGCAACGGGAACGCCTTTCGCAACTTCTGCAAACCCTTGACAAAACAATTTTGGAATTTTCGGAGGAAACCATGCTGTTATCAGACGAAGAATTGTATGAAGGTTTTTCAAAAGAACAGATTGAACGCTACAAGCGCGAAGTCCGCGAAAAATACGACCCCGACTTGGTCGCTGAATCGAACCGGCAGGTGAAAAAAATGTCGAAGGCACAGTGGAAAGCGGTGGGAGCCGAAGGCGATGCCGTGACGCGCGAACTGGCGGCGCTCGCTGCCGACCACGCGCCCACTGACCCCGCCGTGCAGACGGCCATCGCGCGGCATCACGCATGGATTGAAAACTTCTACCCGTGCAACGCCGCCACGTATGCCGGGCTGGGGCGACTCTACACCGACAACCCCGAATTTCGGGCGCATTATGATAATTTTCGCCCAGATTTGGCGGATTTCATGCGAGCCGCGATGGTGTATTTTGCGGAGCACAGTTTGTCGGATTGAAGCATTATAATTGTATGAATGCGTAGGGGCGACTTGCGAGCCGCCCCTACGTTTTTTGTTTGTATCCATCCCCTGCTCCCTGCTCCATACTCCCTATCTCCCCAATTGAAATATAGCCCGCCACAGGCTATAATCATTTACGAATGACGAATGACGAATGACGAATGACAAACTATGATTCACGCCGAAAATCTGACCAAACAATTTGACGATTTCACCGCGGTGAACAGCATCAATCTCGATGTGCCGCGCGGTGAAGTGCTGGCGCTGCTCGGACCGAATGGCGCGGGCAAAACCACCACCATCCGCATGCTCGGCTCTATTCTGCGCCCGACCGCCGGACGCGCCACCGTCGCCGGGTTCGATACCGTGCGCCAACCGCGCGAAGTGCGGCGAGTCATCGGCTTGCTCACCGAGTTTCCGGGGCTGTACACCCGCATGCGCGGCGAAGAGTATCTCGACTTTTTCGGCGAAATGCAGGGCTTGCCCAAACCGGTGCGGCGCGAGCGCGCGGAAATCCTGCTCAAACGGTTTGAACTGTGGGACGCGCGCGACAAACGGCTCGGCGAGTATTCCAAAGGGATGAAACAGAAACTCACACTGGTTCGCGCCATGCTCCACGACCCGCTGGTGTTGTTTCTGGATGAACCGACCAGCAATATGGATCCGCAATCTGCCAAACTTGTGCGTGACTCGATTCTCGACCTGCGGCGCGGCAATCGCACCATCATCATCTGCACCCACAATCTGGCAGAGGCGGAACTGCTCGCCGACCGCATCGCCATCATCCGCCGCGGCGAAATCATCGCGCAGGGCACACCCGCCGAGTTGAAAACACAACTGCTCGGTCAACCATTGATGGAACTGCGCACCGCCGAAAATCTCAACGGGCAGGTGGACTATCTTTCTGAAATGGTGCATATTGTGGCGCATGGCGACAACTGGCTGCGCTATACCACCCCCAACCCCGCCCGCGATAACCCGCGTCTGCTGGCACATTTGACCGCCCGGCATACACCGGTGATCACCCTCAGCGAAGTTCGGCGCAGTTTGGAAGAAGTCTATCTGCAAATTGTGGAGGGGTAGCGGTCAGCGATTAGCGGTCAGCCATCAGCGATTAGCAGTCAGTCAATCACCAATCGCCAATCACCAATGACGAATGACAAATGACAAATGACAAATCTCCAATTACCAATCTCCAATAACCAAACCCTTTCCCTGCCCCGCATCGAGCGCAGCGCGCTGGGAAATGCGCTGGTCATCACCCGCCGCGAAATCCGCGATTCGTTCCGCGATTGGCGTATTATGACCCCCATTTTCATCCTCACCCTGATTTTCCCGGCGCTGATGAATTTTACCGCGAAATTGGCGACCAACTGGGTGGCGCAATACGATGCCCAAATCGTCGGCGAGCGGCTGATACCCTTTTTGCTGATGGTGGTCGGCTTTTTCCCCATCTCGTTTTCGCTGGTCATCGCGCTGGAAACCTTTGTTGGCGAAAAAGAGCGCAACAGCATCGAACCGCTGCTCTCCATGCCCGTCACCGATTTGGAACTGTACATCGGCAAAATGCTCGCCGCGCTGATAGTGCCGCTCACCGCCAGTTATCTCGGCATCGCCGTCTATCTCATCGGGTTGAAAATGTCCATCAACTACACCCCCGATTTCTGGCTCGCCGTGCAGATGTTTCTGCTGACCACCGCCGAAGGGCTGGTGATGGTATCGGGCGCAGTGGTCATTTCCAGCCAAACCACCAGCGTGCGCGCCGCCAACCTGCTCGCCAGTTTCATCATCATCCCCATGGCACTGATGCTGCAAGCCGAAAGCGTGCTGCTGTTTTGGGGGGAATATCTGGTTTTGTGGCTCATTATTCTGGCGATGCTGGTGGTCGATTTGATTTTGGTGCGCATGGGCGTGCGGATTTTTAACCGCGAAGAAATTTTGGGCAAAGAAATGGACACGCTCAATCTCAAATCCATCACCCGCGATTTTATCGGCTATTTTTTGCGCCCGCCGGAACGTGCCACGGCGCGCAATGGGGCGCGTCCCCCGTTTAATTTGGGACGGATGGTGGCGCACGATGTGCCGCAACTGTTAAAAAGACACCGGCTGCCCATTGTGATGGTGGCGCTGCTGGTGCTGGCGGGTGGTATCGCCGGGGCATCTTTCGCGCCGAAATTCCCGCTGCCGCCCGGCAGTATCGACCTTTCCCGTCTGCCCGCCGATGCGTTTGACGACATGCAAATGGTCAGTTTTCTGCCCACTTTCAGCACGTGGGGCATTTTTCGGCACAATGCCGGGGTGATATTCCTGTCATCGCTGATGGGGATTATCTCTTTCGGGGTGATACCGGTAATTTTGCTGATGGCGCCGATGGCGCTGGTAGGGTATTTTGCCGGGGCGATGGCGCTGCTGGGGTTCAATCCGTGGCTATTTCTGGCGACATTCATCCTGCCGCACGGTATTTTGGAATTGCCCGCCGCCATCATCGGCACGGGGTTTGCCCTGCGCATCGGCGCGGCACTCGTTTCGCCGCCGCAGGGGTTGGATGTGGGGCAGGGCTTTCTGCTCGCCTTGGCGGATTTTATGAAAGTATTTCTGTTTTTCGTGCTGCCGCTATTGCTGCTCGCCGCATTTGTGGAAGCGCACATCACCCCGCAAATTGTGCTTGCTGTGTATGCGGGGGGGTGATGGGCAAGGTGGGGGCAAATGTTAACAGACCTAGTGCACCATCTAGTCTTAATTGTCGGGCTATTGCTCACTGACAAAAGGTGTAAAAATTGAACCACAGAGGCGCAGAGGCACAGAGAAAATAAGGTTTGAGAGCCTGTTATGCGGCGGTATCTGAAATTTTCGGTGAAAATTTGAACCGGCACTCAAAAATTTTAGGACTTACGCAGGCAGCATGGGGATGGAAGGATTACGTAATTGAGCCTGCATATAGTTGTCAAGTAGACTGTGTTTGACCTGATAGATGGTGGAGCACGTGTTT
>JALVZI010000346.1 GCA_027022125.1 Anaerolineae bacterium
ATGCGTGATGCGTGATGCGTGATGCGTGATGCGTGATGCGTGATGCGTGATGCGTGATGCGTGATGCGTGATGCGTGATGCGTGATGCGTGATGCGTGATGCGTGATGCGTGATGCGTGATGCGTGAAAAACTAAATTTCGTCTGCACGATTGTCAAATCACGCCTCACGTTTTCACGCATCACGTTTCACGTTTTCACGCTGTTTGCAGGCGGCGCGCCAGCCAGCCTTTTTGCGGTGCGAACAGCATCGCCAGCACAAAAAAGGCGGTGCAAACCAGCACAATCGCCGCACCGGAGGCAATGCTGAAATAAAACGACAGATACAGCCCGATGACGCTGGAAACCGCGCCGATGGTTGCCGCCAGCGCCATCATCGACGGCAACCGGCGGGTGAGCAGCGCGGCGGTTGCCGGCGGAGTAATCAGCATGGCAACCATCAGCGCCACACCGACCGTCTGCAGCGAAACCACAATCGCCACCGCAATCAGTATCAGCAGCAGATAATTCAGCCATGTGGCGGGCAACCGCAGCGTCGCCGCCAGCATCGGGTCGAACGACAGCACCAGAAATTCTTTATACAGCAAAATGATGGTGGCAATAACCAGCAGGCTGAAAATGCCGGTCAGCCACAAATCGCCGGTGGAAACCCCCAGCACATTCCCGAACAGAAAATGCACCAAATCGACGGCATAACTGCGGATGGATGAAATGAGCGCAATACCCAGCGCGAACATCGCCGCAAAAATAATGCCGATGGCGGTATCTTCTTTCATATCCGACCCTTTGGTGATACTGCCGATACCCAGCGCCACAGCGATGGCAGTCGTCATACTTACCCAGAAAATCGTGCCCTGCGCCCCCCCGCTGATGAGATAACCCACCGCCACACCGGGCAAAATAGCGTGCGCCAGCGCATCGCCGAAAAATGCCATGCCGCGCAACACCACATACGTGCCGACGGTGGCGCACACAATACCCACCATCACCGCCGCCAGCAATCCGCGCACCATAAAAGGATATGTCAACGGTTCAAGAAAAAAATTCAACGGGTTCATCGCTCATCCTCCACCGCTCGTTATACACTGATTGCCCGGCGCAGTCAAATTATTGAGCATTTTTCTCAATTCGAGTAATTTTTACAGTCGTTTTGATAATAATTGACAATTTCGCCTCCCTTCCGTATAATCTTACCGCTAGTTGAATGCCTCTCCGGCAAAAATAAATCTAGTGCAAAACCAACAAATATAGTCGGCAATAAACCCAATCCTCTTGAAAAATCGTAGGGGCAGACTCTTGTGGCTGCCCTGTTCCGGGCGACCACAAGGGTCGCCCCTACATATCAAACGAATATCCGGCTTGATTTTGCACTAGCCATTTCATCCGAAAAGGACACGCAAATGACTAAAGTTTTATGGGTAGAAAAACAAATTGATTATGAGCCACAAGGCATCATGTCAATGTCTGCGGTGCTGAAAGAAGCCGGACACGATGTGCAACTGGCTATCGCTGCGCAGGAAGACCCGCTGGAAATTGCCCGCAAATTCCAACCGGATGTGCTGGGTTTCAGCACAATGACCGGTTCGCAGCACTATTATTTTGAATTGAACCGCGCCCTGCGCGACACCATCAAAAAACCGGTGATGTCCGTTTTCGGCGGACCGCATCCCACATTTTTCCCGGAGATGATACACGAAAACGGCGTTGACGGCGTGTGCATCGGCGAAGGCGAAGGGGCAATGCTCGATTTGGCAAACGCGCTGAACAACGGCGGTTTTCACCCCGACATCCCCAACTGGTGGTTCAAAGTGGATGGCGAAATTGTCAAAAACCCGTCGCGCCCGCTGATACGGCAATTGGGCACACTCCCCATCCCCGACCGCGAGTTGATTTACAGCAAACACAAACCGACCCGCATCAGCCCCATCAAACATTTTATGGCAAGTCGGGGCTGTCCATACAACTGCACCTATTGTTTCAATCACGCATGGTATCAAATTTACACCCGCGAAAAACGCGGCTACCAGTTCCCCGTCGATTGGGTGATAAAAGAAGTGCTGTGGGTAAAAGAACGCTATCCGCTGGAGCAGGTGGTTTTTTTGGATGACTTGTTCATCATTTTTGTGGATTGGCTGGAAGAATTTGCGGAACGGTTCCCCAAAGAAGTGGGGCTGCCATTTTTCGCCAATGTTCGCTCGAATCTGCTGACTCCCGAAAAAGTTGCGCTATTGAAAAAAGCGGGCGCGAACACCGTCAGCATGGGCATCGAAGCGGGGAACGATCGTTTGCGCAACGATTTGCTGAAACGTAAAATGAGCCGCGAAACTATCATCGAAGCGGGACGAATGCTCGATGAGGCGGGCATCAACCTGACTGCTACCAATATTTTGGCGCTGCCCACCGCCACCATCGAAGATGATTTCGAGACAATGCGCCTGAATGCCGAAGCGAAAGTAAAATACGCCCACGCTTTCCTGTTCCAACCCTACCCCGCCACAGAACTCGGTGAGTTTACCAAAAAGAACGGGCACATGGTTGGCAGTTTTGAAGACATCGGCGCCATCGCGTGGGATAGTTCCATTTTGGTGCGCGACCCGGAAGAGAAAAAAGAGATGGAACACCTGCAACGCTGGTTCGCCATCGGCGTGGAATACCCGTGGCTGGAACCGTTCATCCGCCGGGTGATAAAACTGCCGCGCAATAAACTTGTCGATACGATTTTCTGGTGGGTACACAAAC